>JALSLF010000567.1 GCA_026988445.1 Bacteroidales bacterium | reverse complement strand
CGGTAAAGCATAATTATGTTGAAAACAATCAGTTAAAAACACGCGAGTATGTAATGGATACTGATGAAGGTCCAAGACGCGGGACTACACCTGAAACACTCAGCAAGTTACGTCCGGCTTTTGCTGCCGACGGGCGTTCAACTGCAGGTAACTCATCGCAAATGTCCGATGGTGCTGCTTTTGTATTGGTTGTATCGGAAAAAATTCTCAAAGAATACAATCTTACACCCATAGCACGTTTGGTTGATTATCAGGTTGCCGGTGTAGAACCTTATAAAATGGGAATTGGTCCCATTGCTGCAATTCCTAAGGTATTGAAACATGCCGGAATGAAACTTTCAGACATTGATTTAATTGAACTGAATGAGGCTTTTGCTTCGCAATCAATTGCCGTAATCAAAGAATTGGGTATTAATCCTGATATTGTTAATGTTAATGGCGGTGCTATTGCATTAGGTCATCCGCTTGGGGCTACAGGAGCAAAATTAACCGTACAGGTATTGCATGAATTGCGTAAACGAAATAAAAAATACGGTATGGTAACCATGTGTATTGGTACAGGACAGGGTGCAGCCGGAATTTATGAATTGTTGTAAAACAGTATAAATGAATATTTAAAAATACTAACATATAAAAAATAAAAAAATGAGCAAAAATACAATAAAAGGTGGTGAATTTTTAGTGAAAGAAACCCTCGCCGAAGACGTTTTTATACCGGAAGAATTTAACGAAGAGCAAAGAATGATGGCACAAACTTGCCGTGATTTTACCGAAACACAAGTTTATCCGGTTGTGGATCAGTTGGATAAGCACGATAGAGAATTATTAACAAAACTAATGAAAGATGCCGGTGAACTTGGTATTCTTGGTGTTTCGGTACCTGAAGAATACGAAGGTTTTGGTCAAAACTTTGTTACATCAATGCTTACTGCCGAAGAAATGGGTAGGGCTTTCTCATTTGCAGTTGCCTATTCGGCACACACAGGAATTGGAACTTTACCAATTTTATATTTCGGAAATAAAGAGCAAAAGCAAAAGTATGTATCAAAATTGGCTACAGGCGAATATATTGGTGCTTACTGTTTAACTGAACCGGATGCAGGTTCGGATGCAAATTCAGGTAAATCAAAGGCAGAACTAAGCGAAGATGGTAAATACTATAAACTTAACGGTGTTAAGATGTGGATTACCAATGGTGGTGTTGCTGATGTTTTAATTGTATTTGCAAAAATCGGTGATGATAAAAATCTTTCGGCATTTATCGTTGAAAGTAAATGGGATGGTGTACAAATTGGTGCCGATGAAGAAAAAATGGGTATTAAAGGTTCATCAACTGTTCAAATCTATTTTAATGATGTAATGGTACCTGCCGAGAATCTTTTGGGCGAACGTAATGAAGGTTTCAAAATTGCACTTTATGTGTTAAACTTAGGACGAATTAAGTTGGGTGCTGCTGTTTTAGGTGGTTCAAAAGCAATTGTTAATAATGCTGTTAATTATGCAAATGAACGTAAGCAGTTTGGACAAAAAATTTCAAACTTTACCGCAATTCAGTATAAATTGGCTGAAATGGCGATTCAAATTTTTGCGGGAGAATCTTTAACTTATCGCGCCAGCCAAAATATTGATGATGAAATAAAATCATTGGTTGCCGGAGGAATGGATAAAGATAAAGCCTATGTTGAAGGTATTCGTCAATTTGCCATTGAAGCATCTATTGCCAAAGTATTTGATTCGGAAGTATTGGATTATGTTGCCGATGAAGGTGTTCAGATATATGGAGGTATGGGTTATTCGGCTGAAACACCTGTTGAAAAGGCGTATCGCGATGCACGTATTAACCGTATTTTTGAAGGTACCAATGAAATTAACCGTTTGGTTGTTGTTGGTGAAACTTTAAAACGTGCTTTTAAAGGCGAAATTGACCTAATGGGACCCGCACAGGAAGTTGCCAAAGAATTAATGGGAATTCCTGATTTTGGCAGCCCGAGCATGGATTACTTTGAAGAAAAGAAAAAATACATTCAAAACTTTAAGAAATCTATTTTAATGGTTTCGGGTGCCGCTTTACAAAAATTTGGTGCTAAACTTGACCAAGAACAAGAATTAATTTTTAATGCTGCAAATATGATTATGTGGACTTATGCTGCAGAATCTATGCTATTGCGCGTTGAAAAATTAAGTAAAATGGTGGATGAAAACAAACTCGCATTATATAAAGATATGTTGGATGTGTTTGTTTACGATACTGCATTTAAAATTTATAAAGAAGGTATTGACGGTATTCATTCATTTGCCGAAGGAGATGAAAAAATGGGCATGTTGATGGGTATGAAACGTTTTACAAAAGTTGAAGGTGTGAACGTTGTTGCCGCACGCAGAAGAATTGCACATAAAATGATTGAAGATAACAAATACAGTTTTTAATTAGATTTTTGTAGCTCAGCTCAAAGAGCTGAGCTTTTAATGAATATTAAATTAATTATAGTTGTCTGATGATAAATAGGCAATTTTGTTACTATTCAACAGATTTGTTTGATTGATTATCAATAGCCCCATGCTTTAGCATGGGAACAAAAAATTGAAAATATGCTTGTTTTGGCGGGATTTTGGTTTGCGAAGCACCAAAATCATGACAAAACATGATACATATTACCTAAACTGAGTAATTATCTAAGTTTACCTTAAATCTGCAGCTATGTTCGTAGCGAAAAGCCAAAATGTGCGTTAGTATTGGGGTAGCGCAGTTTTGAGACACGCAGACATAGCATTAGTTATGGTGAGTATCGAAAAACGAGCATTCCCAATAATGACGTGCAGTTTGGTTTTGCAGTAGAAGATAGCTGCGGATTTAAGGTTTATAATCACTCAATTTAGCTAAATATCTGTTACGTTTTAATTTTTGAATTGTTTGATGTTTTTGTACTTTGTCAAAGCCCTGCGGCTTTGACAAAGTTTGTTTTATAAGCCTTTATTATGTCAAAAAAAGAAAAACTATTAGCCTCAGTACGTAATCCTTGGAAGATGCGTATGTATATGTTAAAAAAATTACCCCTTGCTTTAATTGCCGGTTTGAAAATTATGGAAATTGATGATAATAAAGCATCGGTTTCAATTCCTTTTAAATATATAAATAAAAATCCTTTTCAATCAATATATTTTGCTGCTTTGGCTATGGCTGCCGAGCTCTCAACGGGTATATTGGCTCTTACAAGTGTTCAAGCTGCCTCAAAACCGGTATCTATGTTGGTTTTTGATATGAATGCTAATTTTACCAAAAAAGCAAAGAGTAAAATTATTTTTACCTGTACGCAAGGAGATGAAATCAGCCAAGCTATTGAAGAAAGTATAAAAACCGGTGAAGGAAAAACGGTTACCGTTAATACGGTGGGTATTGATGAAGCAGGAGAACAAGTTGCCGAATTTAACTTTACCTGGACCTTTAAGGTGAAATCCTAAGCTTATTACAAACTTCAAATCGTCTGTTAAGACATTTTAACGTTTTGCTGTTCTTTTTTTATCTGAAAATTAACTGTTTCAAGTTTAAAAACCTTTATTTTTTAAATCTTTTACCAGTTCAATAAAAAAATAATTGGCATCAAAACTGCTTGCTTGCGAAACAAAGCGCATACCGACAATATCGAAGTGTGAAATACCGAAATCATCATTGCTTTTAACTACCCCGCGAAAATTACCCCATTGATATGAATGCTTTGATACGATGCAGTCATTTTCGCCTTCGGCTTTTTGCATTAGCTTATATTGTATGCGGACAAACCAATCGGGATAATTTTCAGTAATTAATCCCCCGTAACTTTGATAATATACCGAAGGTATATCCGGTACGGATTTATTAAAATATTCCATATATTCAACGGTCAATTCTTTTGCTGACAAATAAACATCCGGATGTTTATCGCCCAAGAATCGTGCATAATTTCTTATTATTTTTAAACTCTTGTTCAGTAAATTTTTGCGTTCTAAAAAAGCCAAAACCGTATCTGCCATGGCACTGCCTCTGTGTGGGCTAGCCAAAGTAGTTAAGCTGGCAACTTTATCTGCCATACCTAATTTACTTATCATATATCTGCTTTCCAAACCACCTTTTGAGTGTGCAATAATATTTATTTTATCAGCTCCGGTTTCTCCCAATATTTCATCAATGCGTTCTTTTATTATGCAAGCATTTTCGGCGTGTGAATTAAAAGCATCTTGATGCGCTAAATATACTTTTGCACCGTTTTTTTCTAATATCTTTGGTATTTTACTCCAATATTTCGGATGAAAAAAATCATCACGAAAACCAATACCGTGTACCAGCAAGATTGGGTATTTTGTTCTGCATTGGTTTTGTACGTTTATTTGCTGTCTTGTTTTACAACTTGAAATAAGTAGCAGAACTATTGTAATTTTTAAATAGCATTTTAACATAAATACAAAGTTATAATTAATTTGGAATTGAATAGTTTTTTGGGGCTTATGTTCAGGGGGTATCGCTTTTTAAAAACAATAGCCGGTATATAGATTAAAATTTTAATTTTTACATTGACTTAGTTTGTTTATAAGTTTCAACTTTTTCTTTTTTAAAATTCGGATAGAAAATTTGAATTATAAAAAGTTCAGTATAACCGACTCGTAAAATGTTAATGTTTATAACGGATTTAATGTGAGTAGATTACGGAAAGTATTTGAATTTACGCTGTGAAATAAAGAGGAACCCTAAATCTCACAAACTGTATTCCCAATTTTAGACTTAATATAAAATTTGATTATATATTTTTTAATGATTAAACCACTATGTGGTTTTTAGATATTGTGATTATTTTTTCCCTGCATCACGCAGGTTTATTAATATTTGCTGCCTTTGGTTTCATTTTTATTCGTAAAGCAGATAAATGTTCATAGCCTCGCTTTTGAGAGGTAATTTATATTCATAGGAAAAAACTTCAAGGGGGAAAATATCAAATTTAGTTTCTTCTTTAATCCTAATGACGGATATTCTGAAATTGTGGGCATCATATTTCTCATAGGGCTGTTGTGCTAATGTTAAAAGCGTTATACTTAGATTACAAGCTATTCATTTTCAAGCCGAGATGAGTTGGAGCGAGCCTAACTCGCTCCAAATATGTACTTACTTGTTACATTGCATGTTCATGGCATTCAACTCATGTATGTTGGCGGGTTGAATGCTTAGTTGTTAGCAGTAATTATTCTTTTGTAATTTCTATTATTCCACCATTATCTCTTTCCCAAACCAGTTCATTGTTATACCAAACTTTTGAGACTAAGAAATAGTTTTGGCTTGTTCTGGAATGTGTCTTAATAGTATCAGTATCAGTTGAAGATAATTGCAAATAGGCAATATTTTCAGCAACATCGTACTCTGAAGTTTCCTCGACAATATTTGATGATGAAGGGTTTGTAAAAACTTTCAGCAATTTATCCGAAGTTAATTCGATACTTCCCATATTAAAACCATTTTCAATAGTTACTTCTACTGGTTCATCATTAACTAGATAAAAAAGTTTCATAGCTTCAATGTTATATGAATTTTCAGTTGAATTATCTAGTAAATTTTGCCCGTTGGCATTTTTAAAACTTAAATAAATTTGATTTTCTAAGTTATAGCTATTCATGTTTGTGTTATCTTTAGTGCACCCAAATAGGATTATCGTTGTTAAGATTATCAATATTGCTCTCATATCTATAAATTTTAAGGGTGAATATTTATTATCATTTTTATCCTGTTGAAAAATTAGCCCAACCTACGTCAGGAATTCCATAAAAAACCAATTATTATCTGCATTAAAACTATCATTCCAACCCCAATTCATATGTAAATAGAAGTCACTAAAAGTGTAAGTTTCATATTCGTAGTATGTTCCCGGGTTATGAATTGTTGTGTATTTAATTCTTCTATATCCATCACAAACCCATGCATGCCCCCCAGCTGACGGGTCTTGACCTCTTAATATTACCGGTTGACTCCACATACCAAGTTGCTGAACAATAGTACTAATATTGAAATCAATATAACTAGCTTTGTTAGAATAATCAAAAGTATTTACAAGTGCATTCCTAGCATCAGAAGTGTATGCCCCAGAGCTACCACAACTATATTGCATGTTTACGGATTGTCCTATATCTTTCATTAATTTCGCTATTTCATGCGTGTAATCGTTAAGTGTAGTATTCCATGCAATTTGATTTGGCATTATCGACCAATTGTAGGAGTTAGGATGTTCATGATACCTCATCACTTGTGCCATTGCAGTGGCAACACAACCTGTTGGAGTTGTTCCATCTGTACAGTTATTAAACCTTACTAGCTCATTATACCCATAACCTTGTCCCCAACGAGTCTGTAATAATGGTCCTGTTTGCTCGTGAATTGTACCTCCTGATAAAGTTTCTTCATCATCAACAGGAGGAGCTACACAATCCCATTGCTCTTCAATATCTTCAGAAACGTCAATATTTTCATCTGTTTCTAAAAATTCTACTATTTCACTTCTAGTTCCTATCCAATCTTCTATTCCCTGAGGTATATCATTTTCGTCGAAAGTACCATTATTAGAAAATGCAAGGATTGGAACTTCCTTTTTTGTTGAAGGTACAATAATGTATCCATTTGGTAAAAATTTGATTACATAAAGCGAAGTTTGTCCAGAATTGCCTTTTAGTTCTAAAACATTATCAACTTTCCTTTCTTCAAAACCCGGAAATGGAAGAGATTTTGTGTTTTTTGTAGATCGTTGAGCAACTTTTAATCCTTCTTTATTAGTCTTTCCTATAAAAGCTTCATCTTTGGTAAAATTCAGAGCAACTTTTTTAGCCAAGTCAAGAGATACCTTTGTTTTACTAACTTGGTTTTTAGATAAATCCTTCGTTAAATCATTGTTACTACATGAGAAAATGAAAAGTCCCATTAGCATTACTGCTAATAACCGTATGTGATTGCTAACTTTATTCATAATTTTTGAATTTTATTGTTAAATATAATTCTCTGTATTGTAAAAATTGTTTTTGATTATAATAAGTAGAAATCTGTTTTTTGTATCTTTGCCCCCAAAAGGAGGCTACCAAAACTGTAATTTGAAATTTGTCCGTTGGGGATTGGACTTATAATTATATTTTGTGTGCTTCCTTTTTTCATCTGC
>JALSLF010000566.1 GCA_026988445.1 Bacteroidales bacterium | reverse complement strand
TAATTTATTTGCAAATTTTGTTGATTATAATATGTTGATGTTTAAAATAAAATATAGTTTTTAACTTGTATTTTAATAAGGGCAATGCTTATTTTAAGTATTGCCCTTATTTATACAATTTATTAGATATTAAAACTATTTCAGCCCTTTAATAAAGTCAATCACATTTTCACTGTCGTTCATCGGATTTACTCCTTTATCAATGTATATTACCATTCGATTTTTATCGATGATAAAAGTCCAACGTTTGGTAGTAACTGCGCGCGGTAATTCAACTTTTCCTTTTGCGGTTTCTTTGTTAATGGTTCCTCCATCTGATACAGGTACGCCGAATTTGTGTGCTATTACCCCTTGAATATCTGATAATAGGGTAAAATTAAGATGATGTTCTTGTTCAAATATTTTTAAATTCTTAACGGCATCACCACTTACCCCAACTACTTCTACGCCTAAATCTTTTAGCTCTTTTTCAATATCGCGGTAGCTACAGGCTTGTTTTGTACAGCCGGAAGTCATAGCTGCCGGATAAAAATAAACAACTAAATATTTTTTTCCGTAATAATCTTTCGAGGTCCAAAGTTCACCATTTTGATTGTTTGCTGCAAAATCAGGTGCTAAATCTCCTTTGTTGACTTGTGCATACATACCTAAACTAAATGTGAGCACAAAAGCCAAAACTGTTAAATAATATTTACTTTTCATTTTTATATAATTTTTATTTGTTTGTAAAAGTGCAAAGAATATTATTATTTTACAAAGTGCTGTTTAGAATAAAGAGAATAATTATGTAAATTTGTAGGTCTATAATACCTTAAATCTGCAGCTATGTTCGTAGCGAAAAGCCAAAATGTGCGTTAGTATTGGCGTAGCGCAGTTTTTCGATACTCACCATCCGCCAGCTGGCGGATGGTGAGTATCGAAAAACGAGCATTCCCAATAATGACGTGCAGTTTGGCTTTGCAGTAGAAGATAGTTGCGGATTTAAGGTAATAAGTAAATAGTAATTAAAATTATTTTATCCATGAGGAATGTATTCATAATCTTTGGTGTCATAGCAATCGGCATTTTCATTTTCTATCTCAGTGTTTCAAAAAAACAATCTTTTTTTGAGGTTTATGGTATCGATGATACAATAAGTAAATCGTTGAAAGAATTTCGTAAGTTGCCCCTTAATACAATTAAGGTAGATAGTGTAGAATGGACTTATTTAAAAACGGGTTCCGGTGAACAAACGATCTTATTTCTTCATGGTATGGGTGGTGCTTATGATATCTGGTGGCAACAGATTAACTATTTTAAAAATAAATACCGGATAATTAGTGTAACATATCCTCCGATAAATAATTTGGAACAAATGGCAAATGCAATAATCGAAATATTAGATAATGAACGAATAGGAAAAGTTATGGTAGTTGGTAGTTCATTGGGCGGTTATTTTGCACAATACCTTACAAGTATGTATCCTGAACGTATTGAAAAAGCTGTTTTTGGTAATACATTCCCGCCAAACGATGTAATAAAACAAGAAAACCAAAGCAAAGAAAGTTTGTTTAAAACTGCTCCGGGATGGGTGGTAATGTGGATATTGCGCAGAGGCTTATCGGAAGGAGTTTTACCGGCAGCTGATAATTCACCGGTTCTAAGAGCTTATATGATTGAGCAGTATTCCGGAGGAATGACTAAGGAACAATTTATTGCACGATATTATTGTGTAGTTGATAAATTTGATGTTGAAAAAACCGACTATATTCCGAAAATGATTATAGAATCGGATAACGACCCTTTGGTAAATAAAGATTTACGCGAAAAGTTAAAAGCACTATATCCCAAAGCAAGAGTTGTAACAATACATAAGGGAGGCCATTTTCCTTATGTAAGCAGTCCCGAGACATATAATAAAACACTTGAAAATTTTTTCTCCGAAGAAGTAAAACAAAACATTGAATTTTAATTAATTATGAAGATATCAGCTAATTTTGACAGTGGAAATATTGAAGTAGTTTCAATAGAAAATCCGGAAAATATACAATTAAAGATTCGGAAAGATACTAATTCTGATTTTTTACAATGGTTTCATTTCCGTTTAATCGGAGCCGAAGGTTATCCTTGTAAAATAAAAATCATTAATGCATCCGAATGTTCTTATCCTTTTTGGGATGGATACAGGGCTGTTGCTTCATACGATAAAAAAACATGGTTTCGAGTTCCTACTAAATACGATGGCACTAATCTAATCATTGACCACATGCCGGAACATAATTCGGTTTTTTATGCATATTTTGCACCCTATTCTTACGAACGTCATTTAGATTTAATCAGCAATGCACAACAATCTAATCTGTGTGTTTTAAAATATCTTGGCGAAACCGTGGAAGGCAGAAATATAGACTGCCTGATTATTGGTGAACCCGATGAAAGCAAAAAGAAAATTTGGATTATTGCGCGCCAACATCCCGGCGAAAGCATGGCTGAATGGTTTGCGGAAGGATTAATACAACGTTTAATGGATGAAAGCGACCCCATTTCCCGACAATTAACCGATAAAGCTGTTTTTTATATTGTGCCCAATATGAATATTGATGGTAGTATTCACGGTAATTTGCGTAGCAACGCTGCCGGACGAAACTTAAATCGCGAATGGGATAATCCTGACAAGGACAACAGCCCCGAAGTATATTATGTTCGTAATGCAATGGATAAAACAGGAGTAGATTTATGCCTTGATGTACATGGCGACGAAGAGTTAGCTTACAACTTTGTAACTACTAATGATGGAATTCCTGATTATACGGAACGATTAAAAAATTTAGAACATAAATTCATTGAAGATTGGAAAAAAATCAGTCCCGATTTTCAAGATGAACACGGATATGATAAAGATGAAGCCGGCAAAGCCGATTTATCCATTTGCTCTAATCAAATCGGACAGCGTTTTGATTGTTTGTCGATGACCATTGAAATGCCTTTTAAAGACAATGCCGATATGCCGGACCCGATACATGGCTGGTCGCCCCAACGTGCCAAACATCTGGGACAATCTGTATTAAATGTTGTCCTAAATGTTTGTGATGAACTGAGGTAATATCGGGTGCTCCCGAAAGCTACAAAAACCGGAATTCGGAAAACTTACTCAAATTAGTCAGCAAAGCATCCAACCCTTGCCGGAGGGCAGGTCAAATGCTTAGTTATTGACAATAGTAGTTGTTCTATTTGTATTTTCCCAATAAATATAAATATGCTTCTTTGCCTGATGTATTTTCAATTTTCAGTGTTTGATAATCATATTTGTCTAAAATTTCGAGGGCATAAGAATAATCGGAAATAATCTTTAAAAGCCCCTTGCTTTCATCATTTGTCAGTTCTTTATATTCAAGAGCATTCCCTAATATTTTAATGGTTTCTTTTAATTCGTCAAGTTGTTCAGCTTGTTTTTCAAGTTTTTGCTGATTTATTGCGTAACCTTTTATCAAATAATCTTTAATAATTTGATTTGCCCAAATTCTGAATTGTGTTCCTCTTTTTGACTTGATTCTGTAACCAACCGAAATGATAACATCTAAGTTGAAATATTCAATATCTCTTACTACCTCTCTCTGTCCTTCATTTTGAACTGTTGCATATTTTGCAACAGTTGATTTTCTATTTAACTCTCCTTCTTTAAATACGTTTCTGATATGTCTTGATATTACGGATTTGTCTCTATCAAACAACTCTGAAATTTGATTTAAGTTTAACCAAACAGTTTCTTTTTCAAGTTTAACCTCAATTGTAGTTTTTCCTTCCTCAGTTTTGTATATTTTTATTTCAGATTTTTCCATTTACCAAAAATACACACTTTTTCTTTGAAGTAGAAATCTTTTTTTAATGCACTACAACGGTCAAGTGTATGAGTAGTGGCGGTATTTTCTGCACTTCTGTTCATTTGTAAGTAGTAACTTGCAATTGTCAAATTTTCGCAATTAACAATGATCAAAAAATGGCAAATAAAAATCGACAATTTTAATTATTAATAGAACTTTATGGGTTTAAAAATAAACTCATAAAAAATGCGAAATAAAAAACGATTGTATATGTGGTATGAAGTACAAAAATTAACAGCCTCAGGTTTAAACAAAAGCCAGATAAGACAAGAAACAGGTTTAGATAGAGCCACGATACGCAAGTATCAAAAAATAAGCGAGGAAGCGTTTCATTATTGGGTGAAAGGAGAAAAAACGTATGCCCAAAAAGTTGCAAAATTATCATGACTACGTAAAAAACGAATTAGAATTAAAGCCTTATTTATCATCAAGTCAAATAGAAGACAGGTTAAAAGAGCGTTATGTTAATTTGTCCAAAGTACATAGTAAGACCGTTTATAATTTTGTAGAAAACATAAGGAAAAAATATAACATTCCAAAAATCAAAAAAGATAAAGTAAGGATGTTTGAAAAGTTGTCAGAAGTTCCTTATGGAAGTGAGGCGCAAGTAGATTTTGGCGAAACATGGATGCAAACCGTTGAAAGAAAAAGAAAGAAAGTATATTTTTATTCAATAGTTTTATCTCATTTTAAGACCTATCCGCTTTTTCCTATGATTTAGAGAACCGCCGTATCCGCCAGCCGGCGGACGTACGGTGGTGTGAGAGGTGCACTGGCTACCATTAGGTAGTCAGCCATCTACTCGATTGTGTGCTGAGCTTTATTGGTCTTCAAATTTTTTTACTTCAAAAAAGTTAAATGTTCTTTTCTGCCCATCATCCATTTGAAATTCTAAATCAACAGGTAAATGTGGTGGATTAGCAGCTAAACTACATTTTATTATCTTTCCATAAAGAATTTCTGACACTTCATCTTTGTTCGCTGGTCCAACATAAAGTTTAATTGGCTTAAACATTAATTCATCTAAGTCTTCTTTTTTGTATTGTAATGGGTGTTTATACATATCTTTTATTTTTGATTTTCTTTTCGATTTACAGCTGTAAGAAATGAATTTCCTAATTCCGTTAAATAATATTTCCCATTATTATACCCTCTAACATATTTCTCTCTCGGGGCATCCCAATCATATGGTTCAATAGGAACACTTTCTTCATCGAAATCTTCCATAATTAGATTTAACGATTGTAAAGAGTCAACAGAAATATTTATGTTATCCTTTTCCTCGTTAGAAAAATAATCAGCAGGGTCAATAGATTGTTTTTTTGAGGCAATTATTTCCAGTACTTTTGCATCTATTGGTTCTAAACTATCCAAAATATCAATGTAAATTTTTCTAATCTTTCCATTAAAATCTTTATCCATAGAATTTGCAAGTAATTCAGCCCATTTTTTTATCATATTATCATTTTCCTCTAATGAAGCTTTATCTAACAATTTGTAAGCAAATGAAAGTGGAAGTTGCTTAGAATTATGAATTGTAAATTTATCAGTTTCGTTCCGCAATTTTATGATATTTTGTATTCTTTTCTCTTTTAAAGCATCTGCAAATAGCAGCCCAATTCCATTTTCAATGGGTGCTCCAATTACACGATAAATCCAATTTGCCGTATTTTTACCTACTTCTGTTTCTGCAATTTTTGATATATCAATGTTAACTTTACACATAATTTAATTTATTCTCAGAATTTTTTTGCTTTGCACACAACGTTCTGAATATGGTGCGTTTGGCATTTCAATGCTCCAAACTTTCAATTTACCACTATGATTATTCATTGCTATTATCTTCATTTTTAGCATTATCCGCCAAATGCACTATATTTTTTGTGTGTGCCCTGCA
>JALSLF010000565.1 GCA_026988445.1 Bacteroidales bacterium | reverse complement strand
AGACCAAAATCGCAAGCTTTGTATAATCCTTTTATTTACAGGATGCATCCGGAATTTTTCATATATGAACAAAACGAACAAAAAACAGTATTATACACTAAAATTTATCTTTCAGAAATAAAATTTATTCCTATAGGTGCCCAAAAGCGCTATCAAGGAAAAATCAGAATAGAATATAAAATTTACAGTGATATAAACTCCAAACAAGTGTTGGATAGTGCAAGTGCAAATTTTAACGTACGTAAACAAAAGAATCAAAATAATATTATCAGTTATTTACAAATTAAAGATAATAATCGTGATAAATACTTTTTGGAAGTTACCACTACAGATGTTTACAGAAGGTCAAGTGTAACCAAGTATATATCTGTTGATAAAACAAATATTAATTCAGCTCAAAAGTATTTAATTGTATCAAAAAAGAACAATCAAATTTATTTTAAAAACTTTTTCCGACCGGAACATTATTTTTCAATTAAGCATAGCACAGTGGTAGATAGCATTTACATTAAGTACTACAAAAAAGAAATTCCGATGCCCTATCCACCTTATTCTGATATGAAAAGAGCAGAAATCAACACTGAACCCGATAGTGTTTGGTCGGTTAGTGGCAAGGAAGCTTTTCAATTTCATGAAGAAAAACAAGGATTTTATTTTTTGCAAATTGACACTACACAAGCCGGAGGTTTATCTTTATTAAATCCGGGTCCCTATTTTCCCTATGTAAAAACCAGTTTGGACATGGTAAAACCATTGCAATACCTGTGTAGCGAAGAAGAGTTTCAGGAATTAATAAACAGTTCAAACAAAAAGTTGGCAGTTGACCGCTTTTGGCTGGAATGCACCGGTGATAATACAGCAAGAGCGCGTGAGTTAATTCGTATTTATTACAACCGTACATTGTATGCAAATGTGTATTTTACTTCGTTTACGCAAGGTTGGCGAACCGACAGAGGAATGATTTATTTAATGTTTGGTCCTCCTAAAACCGTTAAAAATTTCCCTGATAAAGAAATTTGGCTATACCACGACCGCCTTAACTTTAAAGTATTGCAGTTTGTTTTTAAAAAAGTAGAAAATTCATATACCGACAATGATTATATATTGGAACGACATATTGATTTCCGCAGTTTTTGGTTTCAAGCAATTAAAAGTTGGCGAAACGGGAAAGTTTATAGTGTTTTTCAGTGATTTAAGTTAGATTTTAAGGTACTTTATTAATACACTCTATTTAAGCAAAATAATAAGCTATTTAGGGTTGTTAAGCGAAAAAATATTTTTAAGGCTGAAAGCCTTCGTTAATTTAACCGAATAGTAACGCCTTAGGGTAACTAAGAAATATAAATAATATTCGCACTGTAGGAGCAATTTAATTTACCCTTTCAGGGTGCTTTACATAATGTTTAAATTATCCCAAGGCGCTGCCATTGGGTTAATCTAAATACGGCTTTCAGCCTGTTTTATATATAAATCGATATTATTAAAAATACGGAAAACATTACTATACAAAACATAATAAACGAATATACAATATATTAACAATATTATTTACTAAATGATATTAAGTTAGATTTTAGAAATTAAAGATAAATAAATGGCAAATAAAAGAAAAGATAAAGATTTAATATTTGGAGTTCGGGCAGTAATTGAAGCCATAAAATCGGGTAAAGATTTTGACAAAATTCAAATTCAAAGAGGAAACCAAAGTGCGCTTGTGAAAGAATTATTGAGTGTTGCTAACATGCATCAGGTTCCTGTTCAGTTTGTACCACAAGAAAAATTCAGGATTTATCAAGGAAAAAATCATCAAGGAGTTATAGCTGTACTTTCGCCGATTACCTATCAAAAGTTAGAGCATATCATTCCAACAATCTATGAAGAAGGCGAAAATCCTTTCATACTCATTTTAGACGAAATTTCGGATGTGCGTAATTTTGGGGCTATTGTTCGCACGGCTGAATGTTCGGGTGTTCATGCCATTGTAATACCTGACAAAGGAAGCGCAGCCATTACCGGCGATGCCATAAAAACATCAGCCGGTGCTTTATTTAAAGTGCCTATTTGTCGTGTTCGCAGTTTATTACAAACCATTGATTTTTTAAAAACCAGCGGATTGCAAATTATCGCAGCAAGCGAAAAAACAGATACCAATTATACTTCCGTAGATTTTAACAAGCCTTTGGCTTTAGTTATGGGCTCTGAAGAAAAAGGCGTATCGCCCAAAATATTAAAAATAGCGGATGCTATTGCAAAAATTCCGATTTTGGGAAGCATTGAATCCTTAAATGTTTCGGTGGCTGCAGGAGTTTTGCTTTATGAAGCGGTAAGGCAGAAAACAAATACAGAATAAATTAAATTGAGCCTTTTATTAGTCAAATGCTTTAAAAGCATCATACCCTATTATTTACAAATAATTATTTTTACCAAAATTTAAAAACTATATATTAAGGTATTATAGTTCCTTTTACAGGCTATATAATACCTTTTTTCCTTAACTCAAGTGCAACTTCATGCATTAATTGAATGTCTTCGGTAATTGATTGAGCAGATACCGTTGCACCGGAAAGTGCTTGAATATCTTTCCCGTAGTTTAATTCACCTCCCGAATATCCGATAAACTGTTTTAACCATAGTTTTGAACCTACTTCATAACCATATTCACCGTCATAAACTAATACTTTAACTTTTTTTACACTTAAATCTTTATTCAATATCAACATATAATCAAAGTGTTCGTAACGCTCGCCAATTGCAGGCTCTTGAAATTGTTTTACACCTGTTTCCGTGCATCCGCCTATTACACAACCTTTTGTTCTACGAACAAATAAGTATGCCAAGGTTTTATCTCCTGATTTTAACACAAAGTTTTTATCCCGCTCAATTTGTAATTCTTTGGCTGTATTTTCATCTATTTTCATGGGTACTTTGGTTACTACAGCGTCTTTCCAAATTTTTCGTATCTCTTTTTCAATTGATTTTTGAATACGGGGACTTAAATCACCGACATTATTTGTTAAAAATAATCCAAAATAAGATACCAAAGCTATTATCAAATATTTCATGTGTTTATTTTTTAAATTATTTCAGTTGCCACATGGAACATCCACAAATATAAAGGATTATGTTTAATTAATCGACTTAAAGAATCATTTCCTTCTGTGTCAAATTTATTTGCCATGGATGTTTCATGAGTTTATTTTTTATTATTTTAAGTATCTTATGTAACACCCACTAACACAAAGGATTACACTTATAAAACCGCTTAAATAATCATGTTCCTGTATCTGCCGGCTGGCGGCTGGATGTTTCATAATCTATTATTTTAGTGATATTTGCCGGAGCACAATCGTTCTCCGGCTTTTTATTTGCAGAATCTATTAATTCACAGTAAAAAATTAAAACATAAATCCAATTCCCATATTTAAAAAGTTTTTGGTCTCAGTTCCATTATCAATAATCTGATAATCCATTTTTACTATTGCATTCCGGTGCATTTTCCACCCTAATCCAAAAATAAATTCCTGACGTTCCGACGTATTATTTATTGGCGTATCACTACTTACCGTGAATTGGGTGTCATAATTTTCATAGCGCACAAAAGGAATCAACTCATGCTTTGTGGGTAAAGAGTTTAGAATATTGTAGGATGTTTCTATGTAATATCCGAACAAACTTTCACCTAAATCACTACCTGTAGAAGTATTATACTGCAATACATTATTGTGTTTTGAGTAGTATAATTGTCCGGTAAATCCAAAACCTGCTATATTATACTGAACATCTAAACCCAGCATTGATATTCCGACAACAGTACTGTCGGCAGTTAATTTCAGCATTTCATTATTTTTATCAATACCTTGATATGCTGTTGATTGTGATTTCCCAAAATATCCGGAGAGTCCTAATTTTAAGCCGGGAATAGCAAAATAATCTATTCTTCCCGCAAAATTCGGGAAACTGAAAACAGATTCCATTCCTTTTTGTCTTCCTCCGCGAAGTCCGTTTTGTCCGTTAAAACGCGCATCGCCATCGTAGCCTAATAAGCCATTGGTAATATATAGTTGATATTTCAAAGAATACTCATCTACCCTTCCCATAAAACCGGCTCCTATCTCGCGCCAAGTTGAGGGTACAATATATCTATCAAGATTTGGACGCTCTACTCCATTAAATATCGGAGGTTCATGGTATTCGTTAATTATTCCCATTGGAATAAGCATCAAACCTGCACGAAAGTTAAGCCAAGGATTAATTTTATGATTAATAAATGCTTGTTCAATAAAAACCTCCTGAACATGCTCATACTCTACTTCGGTATAAACCGATGTTTTGTTGTCGAATTTGTAGCCAAAAAGCAAAACGATACGGTGAACATCCATGTTTCCGTTATAATTTGTTTCAGAACTAATCTGCTGATTATAATCAACCTGACCATATCCTCCAATAACAAATTTATTATCTTTATAATGCATTTTCTGAACAGTATTTACCCGCTCATTTGCCAATGCTGTATCACTTTGAGCTTTCAGTTGCATCTGTATAAATAGCCCGATTAAAAGTAGTAAAAATAGTTTTTTCATTTCCTTCGTATTTTTATTAAATAATAATAATTTTAAAAGTTTTGATTATCGACAATCACATTATTTAGACTCATTCTAAATTTAATGCAAATGTATGGGCATTTGATTTGTGATGCAATACCTAAAAATGGGTATTTAATAATTGTCGGCACACTTGTAATAAATAAACATTGTGATTATCTTTGGTGCGAAAATCGATTGTGATTTTGGTGGAAAAATAGATAAAATCAATCGATAATTTAATGGTAAATATTTTAAAATGAATTTCTTAGAAAACAAACCTTCTCGTAAGCAGTGGATTAAATTCGGCATTGCAACAATCATATGGATTTTGTGGATGATATGGGCGCGCAGCCCATGGATGATAATCGGATTACCCATAATTTTTGATGTTTACATTAGCAAAAAAGTAAAGTGGAACCCATTTGCGCAAAAAAAAGGAGAACCCAAACAAAAATGGAAAGAATGGGCAGATGCCTTAATTTTTGCATTGGTAGTATCTACAATTATTAAAATCTTTATTTTTCAATTATACGCCATACCCACCGGCTCACTGGAAAAAACCTTATTAATTGGCGATCATTTATTTGTTAGTAAATTAAGCTATGGTCCTCAAATACCCAATACTCCATTGGCTTTTCCGTTGGTTCATAATACTTTACCTTGGACAAAAAGTACAAATTCGTATCTTGAATGGATAGAGTGGCCCTATAAACGCCTTGCCGGATTTGGTAATGTTGAACGTGATGATATAGTTGTATTTAATTTTCCGGTTGGCGATACAATTATTGTTGGTTACGAAAATCCCGATTATTACCAGTGGGTGAGAATGTACGGTCGCGAACGTATTTTAAACGAATATGAAATAAAAGTGCGTCCCGTAGATAAAAAAGAAAATTTTGTGAAACGCTGCGTTGCTGTTGCCGGCGATACATTACAAATAATTGATACAAAAGTATATAGAAATGGTATTCCTCAACCGGATTACAAAGGTTTGCAATGGAATTATACCGTAAGAACCAGTGGAGAAAATATTAATCCCAAAGCATTTGAACGGCTTGGCATTTATAAATCGGATGTTCAAATTTATCCTGCCGGCGGCTTATATCTATTACCCTTAACCAACGAAATGGTAAAAAAATTAGAACAGTTCCCTACAATTGTTGAAATTAAAAAAACAATAGCACCAAAAGGTGAATATGACCCGAGTATTTTTCCGCATAATCCTAAAATACCTTGGAACAATGATAATTTTGGACCTTTGGTTATACCCAAGAAAGGAATGACCATAAAATTAGATTCGACAAACATTATACTTTACAGACGTGTAATTGATGTGTATGAGCATAATAATTATACCGAAAAAGACGGAAAAGTATATATTGACGGGAAACCTGTAAATGAATATACATTTAAGCAAGATTATTATTGGATGATGGGTGATAACCGACATAATTCTGCCGATTCACGCGCCTGGGGATTTGTGCCGGAAGACCATATTGTAGGCAAACCGGTGTTAATATTTTACTCGCTTAATCCTGAAAAAAGTTTTCCTGCTAATTTCCGCTGGGATCGATTGTTTAAATTGGTGAGAAAAGAATAAAATATTGAGATATTGGATTATTAATGTATCAGTAAACTTCAAATTGTCCTATCGGACAATTGAAGGTGAATAAATTAAATAATGGGTGTGTTTAAAATTTGTAAGTAATTGATTTATATACAGTTTATCAGTATCTCATCCGATAGCAAAAAACAGGAATTATTAGTCTCTAATTCCTGTTTTTTATTTTCAACATCGGCTTTATTTTTACTCCTGTATAATAAAATTTAATAATCTCATCATATTTTTTTCCTTTTTTTGCCATATTCATGGCACCTTCTTGGCACATGCCTACTCCATGACCGTAACCTCTACCATGAAAAACAAGCTTATTATCTTTGGCTTCTATATCAAAAAATGTAGAGCGTAAGCCCAAACCAAAGCGTATGCTTGTGAGTTTAATTTTTTGATTATTGATTGTATAATATTTTACACGTTTGGGCTGCTTAAATTTAAAACGCTCCGGTGGAAAAGTATCGGGAACCGACAAGTCCTTACTGTTTAAAAAGGAAATAAATCTTGACACAGGTATTGTTTTTTCCCATTTTGCCTGCCTTTGGCCAATACAATTCAGGTCTTTTACCGAACGCAAATACGGAATTACCGATGACCAAACCATTTCCGAATTATTGGTTTGTCCGCCGCAGTTGGCACTAAACAAAGCTTCAATAAGGCAATTATCCTTATCCAAAATAACTAAGTGTTCCGTTTTTTTAACAGATTTCCGGATAAGCCTGTTTTCCGTTTGCAAGCCTTTATATACCTGACAATGAACTCTATCGCATAAATTAAATCCGTCTTTTTTGTGTTTTTCCCATTTTTGTAAAGCATAGGTGCGACAAATAATTGCTTGAGTTTTGTAATATTCACTTTCGGATTTTGTTCCGCTTTCTGCTTCAACTACACCGGCAAGATATTCATTAAAAGGCGGCTTGTTAATCAATTTTAAGCTGTTTTGTTTTACCGAAATATCCAAATCGCCTTTATATTTTCGTGCTTTTTGTTTTGGTTTTATCAGATTAAGGCTGATTACTGATTTCTTTTTACCGTTTACCGAAATACTTTT
>JALSLF010000564.1 GCA_026988445.1 Bacteroidales bacterium | reverse complement strand
GTAAAAGGTAAACCCGAAAAATGCATTTTTATATTGTATTTTTCGCCAAAAGCATTTGCCATTTCTTCAATATGCTTCATTGGTTTTTCACGTTTCTTGCTATTAATCAGGCTTCGGTCCATAGCAACAGCCATTAACACAACATGAGTGCTATCGTTATAAATTAAGCCTTGATAAAAAGGTAAACTTTTAAAGCGTTCAGCTAAACTGTCTAACTCTTCTTGTGATTTTACAGGATGTGTAAAAATATTATGCGATTCAAATTTTTTCTTATCAGGATTTTTTACAATATCAATGGCATTTGCCAATGAAAGTACTGAGCTAACACCCTCAATAGTTTTTATTGAATCTTGCAAAGCAACCCAGTCGTTAAATTTATCTTTTTCAAAAAAGTTTGCATCTTGAATACCTATAATACTAACATTGGCATCGCCGCCAAACATTTTTTTAAATTCATCAAACTCGATATAGTATTTATTTGATTTAGGAAGAAGGGAGGCATAATTATAATCAAGTTTTATTCCTTGTGATTTATAAATCATGAAACCGGTTACGCCTACAACAGTTAATATAATAGCAATGCGAAAGCGTAAAATGATACTAGCAAATCTTGACCACATAATCTTCTTTAATTAGCTGATATTTTATTTAATCAGCAAAAGTAGTAATAATTATTATTTTGTGGCAATTTATAATTATAATTTAGCAATCGGTTTTATAATGTGCCGATTTGAAGTTGGTTAGGTGTATTTAATTCTTTGTAAACATAATCTTTAAAAGCAATGCAAATATAGAATTCTATAATAGTTTTCAATATATTTTTTATATTTGGCGATTATGCAAATATGTAGTTCCAAAAGAGCTATGAAAAAAATATTTATTATTTATCAAAATTATATTATGATACCAAGAATATCGAAAAAATTAAAAGCTCAATTTAGTTGGTTAATTCACAGTCAGGCAACCTCAGGGGTTTTGTTGATTATTAGTACCATTATAGCCTTATTATGGGCAAATGCAGGTGATGGACAAGCTTATCATGACTTTTGGTATAAAACATTGTTACGTATAGGAGAGCCGGGACAATTTTTTTATGATGTAAGCATACATCATTTTGTGAATGATTTTTTAATGGCAATTTTCTTTTTCTTAATTGGATTAGAAATAAAGCGAGAAATAAAAGCCGGTGAATTATCAAGTTTTAAAAAGGCTGCTGTACCCATTTTTGCATCAATAGGGGGTATGCTAATACCCGCATTAATTTTTGTAGGATTTAACTTCGGTCAAAACTCAATTTCGGGTTGGGGAGTGCCAATGGCTACAGATATTGCTTTCTCGCTGGGTATTTTAGCTTTGCTTGGGAGTAGGGTTCCGCTAAGTTTAAAAATATTTCTTACCGCTTTTGCAATTGCCGATGATATTGGGGCTGTTTTGGTTATAGCCATATTTTATACTGACCAAATTGTTTTGACGGAAATAATTGTTGCGTTAATGGGCATAGCTCTACTCATGGGTGCAAATTATGCAGGTATTCGTAATCGTAACTTTTATTATATTGTGGGTATATTAGTTGTTTGGGTGGCTTTTGTATATTCAGGAGTTCATGCAACTATTGCAGGTATTTTAGTGGCATTTACCGTACCTGCTGATACAAAAATTAATACGCAAACCTATATTAATAAGACTCAGGAGTTGGTAAACCGATTAAAAGCTTTAGAAAAAGAAGATGAAGACGGAATTATCAGTGTAGAAAAGCACGATATTTTAATGAAGCAGAAAGAGTTGTTATTATGTGCCTATAATCCTTTGCAATATAAAGAACATTTTTGGCATCCTATTGTAAACTTTTTAATTATGCCGATTTTTGCTTTGGCAAATGCCGGAGTGGTTATATCAGGAGGTTTTGGAAATTTAATAGTAGAACCCATATTTTTAGGTATCTTTTTTGGTTTAATTTTTGGAAAATTAGTAGGGGTATTTTTTATGACAAAACTTGCCCAATGGCTTAAAATTGGTGTACTTCCGAAAGAAATCAACAATATGCACATAGCAGGTGTTGGTTTATTGGCAGGCTTGGGTTTCACCATGTCTTTATTTATTGCAAATTTGGCTTTTTTTAGCCCGGAGCAAATCGATATTGCTAAACAATCCATATTGGTTGCTTCATTTGTAGCTGCTGTT
Organism: Bacteroidales bacterium; assembly: GCA_026988445.1. Taxonomy (GTDB): domain Bacteria; phylum Bacteroidota; class Bacteroidia; order Bacteroidales; family NBLH01; genus NBLH01. Next base: position 5,074 of record JALSLF010000564.1, on the reverse strand, counting down.
TCCGGTTATTTAGTTCTGCGCTTGTCAGGAAATATTAACAAAAAAAAGGCTTAATTTCTTCGAATCTGCTATTTTATTAGTTTTTTTATTGTATATTACCTAAATTGAACGATTTTGTACTAAAAGAAGTGCAAGATATTGAGATTAAAAAGTTTAGAGAAAAAGTAAGAATACGTTCCGGTATTGGCGTCTTTTTTTGTGAATTTTTTTAACTCAATAGAATGGTGCTTATTGAAGTAGATTATCGCTCAATTTAGGTACAAATTATTTGCAGTTTTCTTTATCTATAAGCGCTTAATTTAGGTATTAGGAAAAATTCTTCTTCAAAAACTATTGAATTTTAATTAAAATATTCATAATGAAAAATTTATATTTCACAGGTATTCTGTTGATTATTATTTTGTTTTCAAGCTGTACAATTACACAAGAATTTCATTTTAATAAAGACTTTTCTGGTAATTATACAAGTACTATTGATATGAGCCAATTAATAGATATGATGAATTCATTAGATTCTACCGATGGAGGAACCGGTGATTTTAAAGACTCTCTGGATTTAATATTAACACAAGCAGTAAAAAAACTTAAAACCACCGGAGTTACTAATTTAAAATCCGGTTGGGACGCTAATAAAGCTTTATTTATTAGTTATGATTTTGCAAATATTGATGTATTAAATCAGGCGTTAAACAAATCAGGTATGAATGAAAACAGCACTTCTGACGAAGAAGACTTTGTTTTCTTTATCCGCAAAGGAAAAACATTAACCTATCAAGGAATACCCCCGAAAGAAACAGCGGAAGGCGGAAAGGATTTAGGTGCTATGAAAGATTACTATAAATATAAAGCTGTTTTTACTTTTGACCGAAAAATAAAAAAATCAGATAATCCGATTTATAAAATCTCGGAAGATAAGCACAAAGCCGTTATGGCAGCCCCTCTTTTTGATATTACCAAGAAAGATTTTAATACAAAAGTTCGCTTTAAATTAAAATAAATGGTTCCATCCTACGGAAAATATGCTGTAATTATAGGTACTACTGCAAATTTAGTGGGTAATGAGCTATGTTATTTTGTTTGATTAACCGGTCGGATGTTAGATGCCGGATGTTGAAAGTAAACAAACTTCGGACATCTGACTTCAAACACCCAACACAAATAGTGCTATAAAAACACATTATTAAAATTCATTTTTTACTGTTTCCACTAAATTCGCAGTAATACCTAATTAGAAAAGATTTAGACAAAAATAAATCTATGGCTAAAGCCTTTCTTTCATGATTTTAATAGGTACTGTAAGGTTTACCCTACGGATATTGAAAAAAATGAGTAAATTATTTGAGAATTTGTGCATCTGTTGTATCACCTTAAATCCGCAGCTATGGTCATGGCTTTGCAGTAGAAGATAGTTGCGGATTTAAGGTGTCATATAAATTTCTAATGTATTTTTGCCTTTATCCCAAAAAACACACTTGTCCATTAGTGAAAAAAATATTTATTGTAACAAAATAACTTTCCTTTTCGTCTTACACAAAAGCAAAATTAATTTTTTAAAATTTTTATTATGAAAAAGGTATTTACAACAAGTATTTTGATTTTATTTTTCATTTTTTCATGGGGGCAAAATGATACAACCATTATTCATTTTGACGGTAAAAAAGTGATTATAATTGAAAAAAGCGGGAAAGAATTAAAATCGCAAAAAGAAAAGTTAGAACAAGGCAAAAAAGAGTTTGAAACAATGCTGGACGAGCTGGAAAAACAAAAACTTGAAAATGAGAATGAATTGGAAGAATTACAAAAAAAAATGGAAAGTGCTGATGATGAGGAAGTTTTAAGACAATTAGAAGAAAGTTTAAAAAAACAAGAAGAAACATTAGAAAACCTTGAAAAACAACAAAAAGCACTCGAAAAAGGTATAGAAGACATTGATAACGAATTAGAAAACACAGAAGATGATTTTGAAAAATTTGATTGGGATGAAAATGAAAAAAAATCTTCTGATGAAAATCATTCTGAAAAGGAATTTAATTATGACTTTAATCCATTTAAAGGTTCTAAATCATTTAATGGGCATTGGGCTGGTTTTGAAACCGGATTAAATAATTGGGTAAACAAAGATAATAAATTTACACTGGACCCTTATCAGGATTTTGAGCTAATTCCTGAAAAGTCATGGGTTTTTACTGTGAACTTTATTCAATTTAATATCCCCTTTGGTAAGCGCAATGGTTTAGTTACCGGTATGGGTACTACATGGAACCTTTATCATTTTAGAAATAATGTTAATATTACGGAAAACGATGAGGGTATTATTGTTGCAGAACCTGAAACAAATTATGAGCTAAGCAAAAATAATTTGAATTTATGGTACCTGAATATTCCTTTAATTTATGAATTTCAAATTCCTGTAAAAAACAACTCCGGTATTCATGCAGGTTTTGGGGTAGTAGGCTCTTTAAAGCTAAAGTCAAAATATGTTCAAAAATATAATGGAACCAAACAGAAAGATAAATCGGATTTTCAAATACCCGGATTTAAGTATGGATTAACTTTTAGAATTGGTTATAAATATGTAAACTTATTTGCAAATTATGATTTTACTCCTTTGTTTAAAGAAAATCGTGGTCCGGAAATTTATCCTGTTTCAGTAGGTTTAGTAATCATACCATTTGATTAATGTTTTTAGTGTGAATTTAAACTCAAAAAAGTAAGGTAACAGCAAATTGATTATATGCTGTTGCCTAATTTGTTTTCAGAATAAGCAAAAACAACATCATTTTTTTAAAAATCGTTTTTTCATTTATCTTTGTGCTCTTGTTTCAACACGAGATTGTATAGAACGTATAGTATAAAAAGCGATTTATGAATTTTATAGAAGAACTAAAATGGCGGGGCATGTTGCAAGAAATTATGCCCGGAACTGACGAACAGCTTGAAAAAGAAATGACTACAGCATATTTGGGAATTGATCCTACTGCAGATTCGCTTCATATTGGGCACCTTACGGGGGTAATGATGCTTAAATTATTTCAAAAATCAGGACATCGTCCCATTGCATTGGTGGGGGGGGCAACCGGAATGATTGGTGACCCTTCGGGAAAATCGAAAGAACGAAACTTGCTTAACGAAGAAACCTTACGTCATAATCAAGAAGCCATAAAAAAACAGTTGGAAAAATTTATTGATTTTAGCGGAAACGAGAAAAATTCGGCGCTGATGGTCAATAATTACGATTGGATGAAAGAGTTTAGTTTCTTGGATTTTATTCGTGATATCGGTAAATCAATCAGTGTAAATTATATGCTTGCAAAAGATTCGGTAAAAAGCAGGATGAAGCGTGAAGGTGATGACAGTGATGCCGAAGGAATTTCTTTTACCGAGTTTACTTACCAATTGGTACAAGGCTATGATTTTTTATATCTATACGAAAATTACGACTGTAAATTGCAAATGGGCGGATCTGACCAGTGGGGTAACATTACTACAGGAACAGAATTGATACGCAGAAAAGCAGGTGGCAAAGCATACGCTTTAACTTGGCCTCTTTTAACCAAAGCCGATGGTGGTAAATTTGGGAAAACCGAAAGCGGGAATGTTTGGTTAGACCCTAAAAGAACCAGCCCGTACCGTTTTTATCAATTCTGGCTGAATGCAGCAGATGAAGAAGCAGAAAAATACATTAAAATTTTCACTTTACTCTCGCGCGATGAAATTGAATCGCTTATTGAAGAACATAAAGAAGCACCACACTTGAGGTTGCTTCAAAAGCGTCTTGCAAAAGAAATTACGGTAATGACCCATTCCGAAGAAGAGTATGAAAAGGCAGTTGAAGCCTCGACAATTCTTTTTGGTAAAGGCACTAAAGAAACCCTGAGTAAGTTGGATACAGATACATTATTATCTGTATTTGAGGGTGTTCCTCAATTTACGATTAATAAAAGTGAATTGGATGCCGGAATTGCTATTTTAGATTTATTGGCAGAAAAAACAAAAGTTTTTCAGTCAAAAGGAGAAGTTCGCCGTTTAATGAAAGATAACGGATTAAGCATTAATCAGGAAAAAGAACAAAATTTTGAAAAAATAATTACAAGCGAAGATTTAATCAATAATCGTTTTATTCTTATCCGTAAAGGAAAGAAAAAATACTCTTTGATAATAGCCGAATAATTTAGGTTTAAGAATAAATAAAAACGGTAATTAGTAATGATTACCGTTTTTTTATTTTCACCTATGTAGCGTGATTTTTAAAGTTTATAATTGCTCAATTTAGATTAAATTCACCTCTATTTCCTGCCACAAACAAACTGATGATTTAGTGAAATTATAAATAATACATTTTAAAATTTCAAATAAATTATTACTTTAGAATTTTACCTAAATTGAGTGATTATGTACAAAAAGAAGCGCCAAGATATTGAGAATAAAAAGTTTAGAAAAAAAGTAAGAATACCTTTTGGTATTTGAGTCTTTTTTTGTAAATCTTTTTAACTCAATAGATTGATGCTTATTGAAGTAGATAATCGCTCAATTTAGGTTTTAGTGTATAAAAGCTAAATATGCTTTCTATTTGTATTCCTGTTTATAACCATAAAGTTAATTTGCTTTGCAATACCTTGTTGCGCATGGCAAAACACCAATCGCAAGCTGTTGAAATTATTTTGATTGATGATGCTTCGCTTTTTGTTTATCATGAACAAAATAAAGTTTTAAGCGGTGAAAATATTAAATACATACGCTTGGATAAAAACATTGGCAGAGCAAAAATCCGTAATCTTTTTTTAAAATATGCACGTTACGATTATTTGCTTTTTTTAGATTGCGACAGCCTAATTGTTCGAAGAGATTTTTTGAGTAATTATTTATCTATGATAAATAAAAACACCGGTGTTGTTTGTGGTGGAAGAATTTATGAAAAGAAAAGGCTTGGAAAGAAATATCGTTTAAGACAAAATTTCGGGATAAAACGTGAGTGCATGACGGCAGATTTAAGGAATAAAAATCCGTATAAGTCGTTTATGAGCAATAATTTTTTAATTCGTAAAGATGTTTTACAAAAAATACTTTTTGATGA
>JALSLF010000563.1 GCA_026988445.1 Bacteroidales bacterium | reverse complement strand
AAACTTCAAATCGTCCGTAAGGACATTTAAACGTTTTTGTTTTGCAGTAATAAGTTTGCAAAGTATCTCTAACATTTATTGTAAACTTTGTTTAAGCAAACGTTTTGAAGTCCTTTCGGACGTTCAAAAGTTTTCAAAAAAACTTCAAATCGTCCGTAAGGACATTTGAACGTTTTTGTTTAGCATTAATAAGTTTGCAAAGAATATCTTTAACATTTATTGTAAACTTTGTTTAAGCAAACGTTTTGAAGTCCTTTCGGACGTTCAAAAGTTTTTAAAAAAACTTCAAATCGTCTAATTTACTGAGCATTAAAATTCCGATTTAAAATGAAAATTTAATTTCGGATAGTTTTGTTGTGCCATTTGTAAGGAATAAGAAGTTTCAGCAAGATATACATCTCTGCCGTGCTTATCTTTTGCCATAGTACGGTATTTTTGCTTTTTAAAATCTTCCAATTGTTTTTCATCACCGGTAATCCAACAAGCTTTATAAAAATCGACAGGGCTCCAACGTGAGCTGGCTCCATATTCGTGCTTTAAACGATATTCAATTACTTCAAATTGCAAAGCGCCCACCGTACCAATAATTTTTCGACCGTTATGATTACGGATAAAAAGTTGTGCTACACCTTCATCCATTAGCTGGTCAACCCCTTTTGCCAACTGTTTGGATTTCATCGGGTCAGCATTTTCAATATAACGGAAAATTTCGGGTGCAAAGCTTGGAATACCAATAAATTGTAACTGCTCACCTTCGGTGAGTGAGTCGCCGATTTTAAAGTTGCCCGTATCATGAATACCTACAATATCGCCGGGGAAAGCTTCATCAATTACCGATTTTTTTTGAGCCATAAATGCAGTAGGTGCTGCAAATTTAAGCTTTTTGTTTAAGCGGGTATGTAAATAATTAGTGTTCCTTTTAAATACACCCGAAACTACTTTTACAAAAGCAAGCCTATCGCGATGATTCGGGTCCATATTGGCATGTATTTTAAAAACAAATCCGGTAAATTTTTCTTCATACGGACTTACTTCGCGTGTTTTGGTTTGACGCGGCAATGGCGAAGGTGCAATGTCTAAAAAACAATCTAATAACTCTTTAACTCCAAAATTATTTAAAGCACTTCCAAAAAATACAGGGCTGATTTCGCTGTTTCTATAGCTTTGCGGATTAAATTCGGGATAAACCGTATTTACCAACTCTACTTCTTCGCGCAAGGTTTCTGTTGCATTACCCAAGTATTCTTCTAAAATACGATCGTTGATATCATTAACTTCTTTGGGTTCTTCGCGTACTTGTTTATCACTACCTTCGTATAAAAATAGTTTTTTCTCATATAAATTATACACGCCTTTAAAATCATAGCCCATACCAATGGGCCAAGATAGGGGACGAACTTTTAAATGAAGTTTTTGTTCTATTTCGTCCAAAAGTTCAAAAGCATCTTTTCCTTCGCGGTCTAATTTGTTGATAAATACCATTATAGGGATTTTGCGCATACGGCAAACTTCAACTAATTTTTCCGTTTGTTCTTCCACGCCTTTGGCAACATCAATTACCACAATTACACTGTCGGCAGCCGATAAAGTCCGGTAGGTATCTTCGGCAAAATCTTTGTGTCCGGGCGTATCCAATATATTGATTTTAATATCACGATAGTCAAAGCCCATTACCGAAGTAGCCACAGAGATACCTCTTTGGCGTTCAATTTCCATAAAATCGGAAGTAGCCGTTTTTTTTATTTTATTTGATTTTACTGCCCCGGCAATATGTATGGCTCCACCAAAAAGCAGTAGTTTTTCGGTAAGTGTAGTTTTTCCTGCATCCGGATGACTGATAATTGCAAACGTTCGCCGGCGTTCTATTTCTGATTTTAACGACATAGTATTTCCTGAATTTTGAGCCTGCAAAAGTAAGGAAATTAATCTATCCGACAAAACCTGTTTGAAATGAATGAATTAGTTTTGTGGTAAATGTGCTAAAATATCTTTTGTACTCGCCCTGTTTTTATAATTTGGGTCAAATTGTCGCCAAATTATGGAGCCTGTTTTATCAATTATAAAGGTTGCCGGTACCGGCAAATGAGCTGTTTCTTCTTGATTGTTTTCTGCAATATCGGTAAATAAAAGGGTTTTAATTTTTCGATTATACTTTTTTGTAACTTCAAAAAGGACATCATAACTTTTCATAATTTCTTGGTCAGAATCAATGACAATGGTATAAGGTAATTTTGTTTTTTTTACCGTTTTTTCTGCTCCTTCGGCAGTTTCCGGTGTGATGAATAAAACTACGGCACCTTTATCTGTAACCATTTTCATAGAATCGGTATAGTTTTTTAAATATCTTGAACATACAGGACACCAGTTGCCTCTGTAAAAAATTAAAACCACCGGCGACTTTTCAATGTATTTTTGTAATTCAATTTTATTTCCTTGATAATCTTTTGCACTAAACAGTGGTGCTTTTTCTCCTACGGATAATCCTTTTGGCGGATTTTTATCAGCAATACCGAATTTTGCTAAATCTGTAATTTGTGCCGTTAATAAACTGTTCATAATCAGGAATATAGCTGTTGTAACGGATTTGAAAAATATTTTCATTATTTTATAGAATTATTAATTAATAAAGTTTTGCAATAAAAACTCTTTTACCGCTTTTCTGTATTCTGTATGGTCTGTTTTACTTGTCCATAAAGCTCTGGAACCGTGGTTTCCTTTTCCTGTGGGAACAAAGGATGTTTTCGATTTTGAAGGAATATTATCAAATATAGTTTTCCATTTAGCTGCTTCGCTTTGTGCAGATGTGATAAAAACAGGTACTTGTATTTTTTTTGCCGACTGGGTAATGTAATCTTCCGGTTTTCCAAACCTGCTATAATATTCTGCCGGTGAAAATGCTAACACACCATCAACTAAATCAGGATATTCTCCGGCTATTTTTAAAACCAATGCAGAGGAATAAGAGCTTCCCCAAATAATAATTTTTGCTTCGGGGTAATTTTTTTTTACGTAGTAAATGGCTGCCAAGATATCAGGAACAGCATCAAGGTATTTTGTGCCTTTCCCTTTTTTACGTGCATCAATTTTAGTTTGATTTTTTATTTTATTTACTTCGTTTCCACTACGTTGATCTACTGCCATTGCATTAAATCCTAACTGATTAGCCCAAGGAGCAATTTCTATGTATTCACCACGACTCCATCCTGCCTGATGAAAAAATATAATAAAAGGTGCAGATTTAGTGTGTTGTATATATAAATCGGCGCTTATTTGAACACTGTCCTCGGATAAGAAATTAATTGTTTTTTGTGCATTTATATTCACTACTACGAACAGTACACAAAGAAGCAGAAGCACAAAATTCTTTTTAACATGTTTTACAATCATAATGATTCATCTTTATTATTAGCAAATAAAGATATTAAAAGATGTTAAACCGGCAAATGGCTTATTTATAATTAAGCTTTAATTTTCAAATTTTTTTATATTGATTTTTTGTTCTTCTAAAATCTTTTTAGTTGAAAGTAATCCGCAAGCAGCTTCAATATCTTGCCCGCGTGAAGCGCGAATAGTGGTAACAATGCCTTTGGCTTTAAGTAATCGCTGAAATTCAAAAATAGTGTTGTCATCCGAGCCTTTAATGTCAATACCCGGCACTTTATGAAAACGGATTAAGTTAATGCGGCATTTTATACCGTTTAAAATTCGTGCCAGTTCTTTTACATGGCGAGGAGTATCATTAACCCCCTTAAACATAATATATTCAAACGAGACCCTGCGTTGACGTCCAAACTCCCAATTTTTGATAATCTCTAATACTTTTTTTATGGGTTGCGTTTTTTGTACCGGCATCAGTTGAAGGCGTTCGTCATCAAAAGGTGTGTGCAGGCTAATTGCTAAATGACAGTTGCTTTTCTCTAAAAATTCCTTTAAAGATTTAATTACACCAATGCTTGAAACGGTAATCCGTTTCGGACTCATCGCAAAACCATAGTCGGATGTTAGTATTTCCAATGCTTTAAGCACTTCGTCCAAATTATCAAAAGGTTCGCCCATACCCATAAACACAATATTTGAAACTTCCTTGCTTTCAGGAATACTGCGTAGCTGATTTAAAATTTCGCCGGCTGTCAGGTTATTCTGAAAACCTTGTTTTCCGGTCATGCAGAAAGTACAAGCCATTTTACAGCCTACCTGCGAAGAAACACAAAGTGTATTGCGTTTTTCTTCGGGTATATATGCCGTTTCTATATATTTTTTATTATGTGTTTCAAAAAGATATTTTTTTGTTCCATCGGTTGATATTTTAACACTTTCCGGCTCTGATACGCCTATTTCGTAGTGTTCACTAAGTTTTTTGCGTGCATTTTTTGATAAATTGGTCATTTCATCTATTGATGAAACCTGTTTATCATAAAGCCATTGTGCTATTTGTTTTGCAGTAAATTTTGGTAATCCGTGTTTTTCAACAAGTTCTTTTAGTTCGTTTAATGTTTTCCCGAAAAGTGCTTCTTTATTGTCCATATTATCTTGATTATTCGCTGCAAAATTAGTAAATAAATGTACAATTCATGTTTTTTTGTTCGTTTCCGAACAATTTTACCCAAATTAAGTGCTTTCGTTTATGATTTAAACCGTTGACAGTGATAGCTGTATGTACTTCGGCATTTTTATTGTAAATTTTATTTTGCTCAAGTATTTGATTTTATACTTTTGCTAAATACTTGTATAATGCCATTCATAGTCCGATGATTAAGAACCATATATTATTAACATTACGAAAAATATTGCATAACCGTAATTATTCATTGATAAATATTATTGGTTTGGCAATAGGTTTGGCATCTTTTATTATCATAATGCTTTATGTATATGATGAGTACAGCTACGATAGGTATCACTCCAAACATGAACGGATTTACCGTATTACGAGTAAAATGAATTTTAAAGGTGTAGGCGAAAAATCATCCAGCCAGCCGTTTCCTTTAGGCGAAACTTTATACAAAGACAACAGGGAATATATTGAGAACTATGTACGTTTTTTTAATTTACAAAAATCGGTATTTACGGTTTCTTATGAGGATAGAGTTTTTAACGAAACTAAGTTTTTTTATACCGATACTTCAGTTTTCAGTATTTTTGATTTTAAGCTGATTAAGGGCAATAAATACAGTGTATTGAAAGAGCCTTTCAGTATTGTTATTACCCAATCTACGGCAAAAAAATACTTTGGTGATGAAAATCCGATTGGGAAAAGTTTAAAAGTAGATGACCGTTTTGAGTATGAAATTACGGGCATTGTTGAGGATGTACCGGCGCAATCGCATTTTAAATTTGACTTTTTGGCTTCTTTTGCTTCTTTAAGATATATTTTTCGTAATGAGCGTACACTCAAAGACTGGGTTTGGAATCCTTGTTGGACGTATATTTTGCTAAAACCCGAAAATAAAGCAAATGAGTTGAGAAAAAAGCTTCCGGCTTTTGCCGAGAAATATGTAAAAATCGGCAAAAATGAAACTTATGAGTTATTTTTACAGCCACTCACGAGAATTCATTTGCAATCAAATCTGGATTATGAAATAGAAAAAAACGGAAAAGCAGAATATGTATTAATTCTGATGATAATTGCTGTTTTAATACTGTCTATCGCTTCCATAAATTTTATTAATTTGGCAACAGCCGGCACTTCAAATCGTGCAAAGGAAATTGGTATGAAAAAAGTGGTCGGTGGAACACGAAGGCAATTAATTGGGCAATTTTTACTTGAATCTTTGATTATTACTTTTATCAGTTTATTAATTGCAATCAGTTTGGTTGAGCTCTTTTTACCGGCTTTTAGTAGTATTTCTGGCAAAGTGGTAAGTACTGATTTTCGTTTTCGTTTTGAAACTATTTGTGCTCTTTGTGTTTTAGGTATTTTAACAGCTATTATATCGGGAATTTATCCTGCCTTGTATATGTCGGGTTTAGCTCCATTAAAACTTCTTCGCGGAATTATTCGTCAATCGAAAGCTGCAAAAAAACTTCGTAAATTATTGGTTTTGGTACAATTATCTATTTCAATAGCGCTGATTATTGTAGCTATAGGTATTTTTAAGCAATTAAAATACCTACATACCAAAGATTTAGGCTTTAAAAACAGAGAAATTATTATTTTAAATTCTGAATTTAGTAATATCGCATCTCGTTTTGATAATTTTAAAAATGATTTGTTAAAAGACTCTGGTATAAAGTACGTTACCGGAATGGATTATATTATCGGGCAAAGTCATAATACACACTTTTTCGTGCCGGAAAATTATCCTGAAACGGAATTACAATTTTATCCTTCTCTTTTTGTTCGCGATGATTTTGTTAAAACTTTTGATATAAATATTGTTGCCGGTAAAGATTTTACGGATGATGAGAAAAATGCGGGTAAAGAAGTCTTGGTAAACGAAGAAATGATAAAATACTTGAATTATGAAAGCAATGCCGGTATTTTAGGTAAGAAATTCCGCACACAACAAGGCAAAGCTGTAGTCCGCGGAGTAATCAGTAATATTAATGTTAGTTCACTGCATACTAAAGTAGAGCCTTTTATTATCAGTATTTATTCTTCGCAGGGGGCAAGAACAAATCAAACACGCTTTGTTGCCATTCAGGTGCAAAAAGGACAGCTCAATGAAAGTTTGAAATATATTGAGCAATTATGGAATAAATATGAGCCAAACCGTCCGTTTGAATATCTTTTTTTAAAAAATGAATTGGATAAACATTATCAAGGAGAAAATGTTTTGGCTGATTTAGCCGGAATTTTTACCCTTTTGTCAATTATAATATCATCTATCGGAATTTGGGCTTTAACGGCATATATTACTGAAACCAGAACTAAAGAAATTGGTATCCGTAAAGTATTGGGTGCTTCGGTATGGAGTATTGTTAAACTCATAAATAAGGAGTTTGCCGGTATGTTTTTATTATCAAATATAATTGCATGGACTACTGCATATTATGCACTCAGGGTATGGATTGATAATTTTGCCTACAGAACAGAAATCAACTTATGGATTTTTATTGCTGCACTTTTACTGTCTTTGTTCAATGTGGTTTTAACCATAAGTCATAAATCAATAATTGCCGCTTCTAAAAATCCTGTGGATTCTTTAAAATATGAGTGATATCTGTATATTTACTTAACTATCAGTAATAAGCGTTCAAATGTCCGGCCGGACGATTTGAAGCTAAATCATTTTACGTTTTTTCATCATAAAAATTATGGTT
>JALSLF010000562.1 GCA_026988445.1 Bacteroidales bacterium | reverse complement strand
TTGAAATAAATTCACCACAATCCCAAAAACTTACCGTTGGTTCAATGGTAAGGTAATAAGTAATAAAAGCAATTAAAAAAACTACCCAGCCGGATATGCGGTTAATCAATTTATATTTTTCCAAGCTTAGTTTTTGTTCGGTATTTGCCATGATAAGATTTTTAAATATTTTGTTAACGAAAATAGGAAAATTAAGTGAAAAATTACTCATTCATTATTTTATTTTTCTCAGGGAAATCTATATTATAATGTAAGCCGCGACTTTCTCTACGGTTTTTTGCCATTTTAATAATGATGTATGCAACATTTATGGCATTTCTTAATTCGCAGAGTTTTGGTGAAATAGTAGATTTTTCGTACAAATCTTCGGTTTCTTTATAAATAATATCTAAACGGTCCAGTGCACGTTTTAATCTAAGGTTTGAACGTACAATCCCTACATAATTACTCATAATTTGTTGCAGTTCTTTAAACTCTTGTGTAATTAAAATCATTTCTTCGGGGTGAGAGGTGCCTTCGTCGTTCCAATCGGGTACTTCCTTTTTTATTTTATATTCATGAATTTCTTTAATTGCTTGTTGAGCTGCCCTATGTGCAAAAACCACCGCTTCGAGTAAAGAGTTAGATGCTAAACGGTTTGCTCCATGCAGTCCTGTTGATGAAACTTCTCCTCCGGCAAATAATCTTTTTATTGATGTTTTTCCGTTTTTATCGGTAATTACTCCGCCACATACATAGTGTGCTGCGGGAACCACGGGAATATAATCTCGGGTAATATCTATTCCAATGCTTTTACATTTTTTATAGATGTTGGGGAAGTGATTAATTAATTCTTTGTCGTCCAAATGGGTACAATCCAGATAAACATAATCATCTCCGGAAAGTTTGAGTTCATTATCAATGGCGCGTGCTACAATATCGCGCGGAGCAAGGCAAGCGCGTTCATCATATTTATGCATAAACCTTTCGCCTTTTTGTGTTTTTAAAACAGCTCCAAAACCTCGAATCGCTTCGGTAATTAAAAAAGATGGTCTTTTTCCAGGTTCGTATAAAGAAGTAGGATGAAATTGTACAAACTCCATATTTTCAATTAAGCATTTTGCTCTGTATGCCATAGCTATGCCGTCGCCGGTTGCAATGGGCGGATTGGTTGTTGTGTGATATACATTTCCAATACCCCCGGTGGCTAAAAATACAGTTTTTGCAAGTATAGTTATTATTTGTTTTGTTCTGATGTTCAATGCATAACATCCATAGCACTCAATATCTTTCTGGTGGCGTGTAACATGGTATCCCAAATGGTGTTGGGTAATTAAATCGATAGCAAAATGATAATCCAAAAGCTCAATATTTTTGTGTTCTTTAATTTTTTTCAGTAGGCTGATTTGTATTTCGTTGCCCGTATTATCTTTGTGGTGCAAAATTCGATGTTCCGAGTGCCCTCCTTCTTTTGCCAAATCGTAGTTTCCATCTGCTTTTGTGTCAAATGCTGTTCCCCATTTAATAAGTTCTTTTATCCGCTCCGGAGCTTCCGATACAACTAATTCTACTATATCACGTTTACATAAACCGTCTCCGGCAGTTAAAGTATCGTTTATATGTTTTTCATAACTATCCGGTTGATAGGTAACTGCTGCAATACCTCCTTGTGCAAAATTAGTATTAGATTCTTCTGCTTTTGATTTGGTAAGAATAGCTACTTTTCCGTGTTCAGCAACCTTTAGCGCAAAACTCATACCTGCCATTCCGGTTCCTATAACTAAAAAATCGTATTGTTTTTGCATTTTTTAATAATATCTGAATATTTTAGGACAAATCTATAAATTAATTAAAGCGAAAAATAATTTTTACAAAAAAAATGAAATCATTAAAATATTTAGTGTAAATTTGAGATATAATCATGTAATTTTCCTGTATAGTTTTAAAATATTAACAATTTGCAAAGAAAGATATTTATTAAATACTGTTTATTATTTTTATTTTTTGTGCTTTCTATATTTGGGGGCAAAGCACAAAACACGATTACTTTTGGTTTACAAGATAAATGTCGTTCTTTAACGGACGATGTTTGTATTTTTATTGATACTAATAGTAACTATTCATGCAATCAGATAATAGAAAAATACCGTAAAGGCTCTTTTAATTATCGGATTAGCGATTTGCCAAAATATTCAAATTATACTTATTGGCTTGCCTTGGATATTGATAATAAAAAAAATGAAGACGTTTTTCTGCTTGTGCGACCCGGTTTTATCAGCTATCTTAATTTTTATAAAACTAAAAACAAGCTTATTATTGATAGTATTGTAAGTGGAAAAAAAACGAATAAAACACAATATGCTCTTAATGGGATAAATCGTTTTGTTTTCAGTTTAGATACCGGAAAGTTTATTTATTTTCTTAAAATTAAATCGGATGCGTATTTGCCTTTTACCGTTGATGTTTTAGATAGGAATACTTTAATCTATAAAATAGATACCTTTAAACTCATTGACGGCTTAATTCTGGGAGCTTTAATTTTGACTTTTTTTTATAATCTGATTATTTTCTTTTTTGCTCGCGAACGTTTGTATATTTATTACTTACTGTATGTTTTTTTTGCTATTATTTTGTTTTTAAACTTATTTTCTTTTAATAAAAAGCCGTATATTTTTGAATTTCTAAGCCAAAACACGCTATTTTTCACCATCCTGTTTTTTTTAAGTGCTATTCTGTTTGTCCGGGAGTTTTTAATTCAAAGCCCAATTTTTAAAAAGCAGAAAAAGATAATTTTGGTATTCTTTATATTAGGTGTTTTATGTATTATTTCCGGATTTTTTGTTTCCGCTAGCAAAGCTTTTAGTTTATTAATCATTTATACGGGTTTATTGCATTTGTATTTGTTTATTATTTCTGTTTATTTATTCAAAAAAGATGATATCTCAAGTATTCTTTTTTCTGCAGCATGGCTCTTAGTATTGTCTATATTTATTTATGTGCATATTATACACACCTACTTTTTACCTTACTATATGCATTCGGTTAATTTAATCATGTACGGAAGAGTTTTAAATATTATTTTGCTTTCATTAGTTATAGGCAATCGTTTGAATATGTACAGTATTAAAGAAAAAAAAGCCAGAGCAAAAGAGTTGAGTGCCATTAGAGAACGCGATAGAATTATTGCCGGACAACAAGAAAAATTAAGGAGGATTGTTGAAGAACGAAATAAAGAAATTTTAGAGAAAATTAAAGAACTCTCAAAACAACAGGAAGAATTGGAAAAACAAACTCATGAAATTAGTGAAAAAAACATTGAGATTGTTAAATATAATAAGGAATTAGATATTAAAAATAAAAAAATTGAAGAACAAAATAAGGTTTTAGAAGAATATAAACAAGAATTAGAAAAAATAGTTGAAATTAGAAAAAAAGAACTTCAAATTGAAATGGAGCGGGCAGAAGTTGCTAACAAGTTAAAAACTTCATTTTTAAATAATCTTTCTAACGAGATTAGAACTCCACTGAATGCAATTACCGATTTTGCCACATTGTTGGTTCATAAAAACACTGATAAAAATCAGCGCAATGAGCTTTTGCAAGCGATTATACAAAATACCGAAACTTTGCTTTCTTTAATTGAAGATGTATTAACGCTTTCTCGAATTCAGTCGGGAATTGTAAAATTAAAAAAATCAGAATTTAAACCGGAAGAATTAATTTATTCATTGGTTGATGATTTTAAAGATAAATTATTTGAAACTGATAAGAAAAATCTTAAAATACAAGCAAAAATACCTAAGAATAATAAATTTGCAATTGTTCATGATTATGATAAAATCTGGCAAATTTTTAATCAATTAATTAGTAATTCCATACAGTTTACTGATAAAGGTTATATTGAAATTGCTTATTCTATTGAACCAATTAATGAGAATTCAGGAAAAATTCTTTTTTATGTTAAAGACACCGGTAAAGGGATGAGTGAAAAAGAAATTAATGAATTTTTGCATCATTATCAAAATAAAAATTATCATAAAAAAGGGCTGGGGTTAGCTATTGTAAAGGAGTTTATTAAACTATTCGGGGGAACTATTCGTGTAAAAAGTGAAATAAATCAAGGAACTATTTTTTATTTTGAATTTGAAACGGACTTAAAAACTACAAATTAATATAATATGTCAGAAAAATTTACAGTTTTGGTTTTAGAAGATGACGAAATTGCTTTTAAATTGATTGAAACAGCTCTTTATTTTTTAAATGTTAAAGTTATTCATGCCGAAACAGGAAAAGAAGGCATCGAACTTTTTAAAGAAAATAATATTAATATGATATTATTGGATTTGAATTTACCGGATATGGATGGTTTTGAGCTATTGAAAGATTTCAATAATATAAATGCAAATGTGCCCGTTGTTGCCCAAACAGCTTATGCTATGAATAACGAAAAGCAAATATGTTTAGAAATGGGATGTGTTGATTTTTTACTTAAACCTTTAAATATCAACAAGCTACATAAAGTGATTGATCGATTTAGAAAAAATACGGTTTAGTTAAGAAGATAGAAAATTTATTCTGATAAAACAGGATTTGGTATTTTTTTCCAAGATTTAAACTTTTTAGCTTTTTTAGCACTTTCTTGTATTACTAACAAAGTTCTACCTTCGTACATGAAGTTTCTTTGTACTACACCTTTAACAAAAATATATTCGCCGGTAATTGGTAAATAATTTTTAGTAACTATACAAATTTTCTCGCCACGCTCTTTTAAAGTAAAACACATAATATCTTTTAATTGCAAAGAGCTGATTACCTTACCCGATACACGCACTTTTTTCCCGTCATATTTTTCAGGTTTTTTATTAATTAAGCTAATGGGGGTAGTGCATGACACGGAAAAACTAATTATGCCGATAAGTAGCAAAAACAAAATATTTTTTTTTATTGATATGGATTGAAAATAATGCATAAAATTTATTTTCCGGCAGATTTTGGCGGTTTATTGGTCGTCTTTTTTGTTTTTGAAGATGCTTTCTTTTTTTTCTTTTCTTCTTCTTTTTTATTATTTGATAGTTTATTCGATTGAATATGAACAGAAATATTAAAACTACTTTTCCACTCGTAAATTTCTTTCCGTTTTTGAATAATATTTTGAATTATTGCTTTTTCTTCTTCAGGAATTGAATTTTCAGTAAGTACATAATCTGTAAGACTTAAGGTTATTTGTAGATTATTGCCTGTTCTTAACTTTTCAGGAATGTAATCTGCATATACAAATTCAGCTAATATTGAAAGTATATTGTTTAATTCATTAGTTAGTTGATAAATACTTTTTGAAATATCCGGTTCAAAATCTTCTAAAACTTGTTTTAAACTTAAATTTTTCTGAACAGGCTCGGTTTTATTCAGTTTACTTGTATTAATAAGTTTTGACTTATGCTTTTTTTGGGCATACCAAACAAGTCCAACAGAGGTAGTAATTAAATGAGCAATTACAAAATATCCTATAACTGCACCATATATAATTGATTGATTATAAAATAAGTAAATGCTATAAAAAAGCATTCCGCCAATAAATAAGTAAATAATTATTTGATGAATTGAGCCGTAGGCAATATCTAATACAAAACTAAAAATGCCGTTCGTTAGAACTCTTTTTGATTTAAGATATTGAATAAAACCATAGCCTATGGTTAAAAAAAGTATCAATACTAATCCAAAAGCACTATAGCCTTTTAATATTAAAACGATACCCATCAAAAAATAAAACGAAAAAAAGTTCCAAAATAGAAACAAATAGGTTTTTGGGACAATATTCGTAACAAAATTTGCTATGTATTTCGGATAAATAAAGGGAATTGCTAATACCCAAAAAATAAGAACCAAAATTGAGCTAACCCCTGCAATTGATAATAAAAATTCCATTTTTTAAATCTTTTTGTAAAGATAAAAAAAATAGTGTGTTTTTTATATGATTTTTTTGGAAAGTGAATTTGATAAACAACATAAAATCTGTTCAGATTTTAATATCTCAATTTCAATTTGCTTGCACTTGTACTACAATTAGCTAAGTAGTGAATAAAATAAAATCCGTATATTTGTATTACAATTATGACCAATATCGTTGAAATTAAGATAAATAAAACCGTTTTTAAATTTATCGAAACGGTGTATGAAGTCGGTAAAGTATCTTTTATAAAGTCAGTTGAGTTTAAATACAGGACTGATAAAATAAAAATATCGCTATATGAAAGAGAACATAATCCGGTTCATGTGCATATCTTATATAATAATCAATGCAGATTTCGTTTTAAAATAAAAGAACAAGAGTTTTATAAAGATGATATTATTAAAAACAAAGGATATATAAATTTAAAAAACAAAAAAAATTGTTACGATGCTGTTATCCGGTATTTTAAAACAAGGAAAAAAGAATTAATAGAAAGTTTTTATATTTTAAACCCAACATTAAAATAAAAATAAAATGCTACCTTTTATTGAAAAAATAATATACCGTAAAGCTGACAAGCTGTACTTTAGGTTTGAAGATGGACTTATTAAAGTTATTGACAAAAAAACAATAATAAAAGATATGCCGGATTGGCAAATTAAAATTGTAAACGAACGTTGGGATAAAGTAAAAATCAGTGAAGGTTGTTTGTATTTTAATAAAACATTGGAAATAGGAGGCGATTCTATATATCATTTATCAAAAGAGTTAAGCCGTGAAGAACTGTTTGAAATTATTCAAAACAAACGAATTGCTAAAAAAAAGATTATTCAGGCTTTGGCTTCTTTATTGTAGGATATGACCAATATCATATACAAATCAAAGCTTTTAAGGCTGTAAAGTATTTTTTAAGCCCTGTTTTTACAATTTTTTTGTAAACTCAGGGCTTTTTCTTTTAAAAAAAGCAAACCGGTTCATAAATAAAAAAAGCCTCACATTTCTGTAAGGCTTTTTGCTCTCCCTCAAGGACTAGAAGCTTTGACACTCCCGATAAAAAATCGGGATGCTCAAATCGTTCATAAATAAAAAAGCCTCACATTTCTGTAAGGCTTTTTGCTCTCCCTCAAGGACTAGAAGCTTTGACACTCCCGATAAAAAATCGGGATGCTCAAATCGTTCATAAATAAAAAAGCCTCACATTTCTGTAAGGCTTTTTGCTCTCCCTCAAGGACTTGAACCTTGGACACCCTGATTAACAGTCAGGTGCTCTAACCAACTGAGCTAAGGGAGAATTTTTCTTAATTGCGTGGCAAAAGTAAAGTGTTTTATTTAATTATGC
>JALSLF010000561.1 GCA_026988445.1 Bacteroidales bacterium | reverse complement strand
AGCGGAGGAACAGGAATGCTTGGTGCTTATTTACTTTCAAAATTAGTATTGAATGAAGAAAAGGTAAGAGCCATAAAACGTACAAGCAGCAATTTAGCGCATGTAAAAAAGGTGTTTTCCTATACACACAAAGATTATGAAAAAGTTTTCAGTAGGATAGAATGGATAGAGGCAGATATTTTAAACTCCGAAAGTATAAATGCAGCAATGAAAGAAATTACAAAGGTATATCATTGTGCTGCAATGGTTTCGTTTAATCCGGCTAAAAAATATCAAATGATTGATATAAATGTCAGAGGAACTGCGAATATGGTAAATTCTGCTCTGTCTGAGGGTGTTGAAAAGTTTTGTCATGTTAGCTCTATTGCGGCACTTGGCGAAAGCGAAGACGAACAACCCATTAGCGAAGAAACCTTTCGTAAACCTAATAAAAAACATTCAGGATACTCAATTAGTAAATATCGTTCCGAATTGGAAGTTTGGCGTGGAGTTTCAGAGGGTTTAAATGCAGTTATTGTTAATCCTTCGGTAATTCTGGGTGCTTGGGATTGGGAAAACGGCAGTTCGGGTATTTTTAAAAAAGTTTACCAAGGTCTAAAGTTTTACACGGAAGGTGGTACAGGATACGTTGATGTTGAAGATGTAGTGAATATTATGATAAAATTAACGGAAAGTGAAATATCCGGTGAGCGTTTTATTGTTTCGTCAGAAAATCTTTCGTATAAGCATGTTATAAGTTTGATAGCCGATGAGTTGAATAAAGCTCAACCAAGTATTCATGCAAAGTCTTGGATATTGAAATTAGCGGTTATTGTAGAAGCTTTAAAAAGCAAATTAACAGGAAAAGAACCGATGATTACTCGAGATACGGCAAATTCGGCACAGACTGTATCTATTTATAGCAATCAAAAAATTAAGAAAGCGCTTAATTATGAATTTATTAGTATTGAAAAATCAATAAAAAATATTGCTGAGTTATTTAAAAAAGATTTGTCTTTATAATAAAACTAATCATTTAGCGTTATTTAATTGAATTGATTTATGGAATGAGACTGAGTTTAGAGCAATTCTTTAAACTTGGAAAAATGAAGCAGAATGATTTCCCCGCCAATGATTATCGGGATTACGGCGGGGATTTTGCTTTTTATGATAATAAATAATTTACAAATGCTGCGATTTAAAAAAATATTTGTTTTATTTTTAACTGTACACTTTTGGTCTTTTTCCGCTTTGGCTCAACTTGAGCTGTGGACAGTGGGCACCGCACTTACAGTACCGAAAGGACGTTTGGATGTTAGCGCATTCAGACCGGCGCAATATGGCATAAGCAATACTCTTGAAGTATCTGCTCAGCCTTGGATATTTGTTATCTTCCCAAATGCTCAGCTAAAAAAAACATGGTATAAAAAGGATTTTGCTGTGGCTACGGTACACGGTATTAATTATCCTTCATGGACATTAAATATGTTGCGAAAAAGGGATAAACCCGATTATATTCCTATTGATTCTATTGTGCCTCAAATGCTTGCTTTTAAGAATGAAGTAATTGTAAGTAAATTTTTAAAGAAAAAAACCACTTGCGAGGCAGCTAATTATTTATTGTCCTTGAAATTAGGTGTTCAATTTGCATGGCAATTTAAGGAAGGGGATATTCCGCCAATGGAAAAACCGGTAATTTATCCGCGAACTTCTATTTATCAAGAAAAACTTTTATGGTATGTCGGGGCTGACATTGACGGACATCTTAATTCGTGGATTAACTTTTCGGCAGATATTGATTTTTTATCCGTAAAATTTAGTATGGAAGATATTGCCATTGAACATAAAGGAATGATTATCTTACCTTTGACCAATAGTTTGAGTTTACTTGGCGGATACAAAATGTTTTTTGGTACTTACCCTTCGGGTAATTCACAATTTGCCGTTTATCCTTTATTGGATATTAGTTGGAAATATCAGTTTAAGCCCAAAAAAGCAAAAGAATTGGATTTATTTGAAAAAAAGATGTTTTAAATATTAGATAAGCACTCAATCCGCCTGTAGTCGGACAAGTTTTTAGGTTTTATTTTTAATTAGTGCTTTGGCAATAACTAAATCAATATTGCTTGTAATTTTTATATTTTCCCGGTTTCCTTCCACAAGGTAAATTTTTTCACCAAAGGTTTCAAGTACCGAAGCATCATCGGTAAAAATTTCACGATAATCTTGTGAATAGGCTTGTTTTAATTTATCAATACGAAAAACTTGCGGAGTTTGTATTAATAGTAGTGATGAGCGATTAATTATACGGTTCGTGTTTTTGTTTATTAAGCGTACAGAATCGTGTGGAGGAATAGCAGGAATAGCATTCCCTGTTTTTTTTGCTTTTGCAAAGCATCGTTCAATAGTAGCCGTGCTTACCAAAGGGCGAACACCATCATGAATTGCAACTAAATTATCCGATACAGGAATTGTGTCTAGTGCATTTTTAACCGAATGAAAACGTGTATTTCCGCCCAAAACAATTTTATGGTTTATTTTAAAATTGTATTTTTTGCATAAGTTTTTCCAGTACTCGATATGTTGTTCGGGTAAAACTAAAATTATTTGCAATGAAGTATCGTAATTAAAAAAAACCTCAATGGTTTGCATAAGAATAGCTTTGCCCGACAATTCCAAAAACTGTTTAGGTATCTTGCTTTTAAAACGCTTTCCTGAACCGCCTGCAACAATTATAACATTATTCATTAGCTGATTAAAATTTAAAGTAATCAATTACCTGTTTTAAGCTTTTGGCTTCATTTGTCAGATTTTTGGCTTTTCCATCTAATTCATCGGATAATGAGGCGTTTTTTTGGGCAATATTACTGAGTTCCTGAATTGCACTTTGAACTTGATTTGCCCCCGTATTTTGTTCTATACTGGCACGACTAATTTCCGAAACTAATTTTGCCGTTTTTTCAATATCAGGCAATAGATTCTTCAATTCTTTTTCTGCATAATCTGATAATGAAACCCCATTAGCTGAAAGCTCGTTAATTTCTTTTGTGGCAACTTGTGCATTTTCTGCTAATTTTTTTACTTCACTGGCAACTACAGCAAAACCTTTACCGTGAATTCCTGCACGGGCAGCTTCAACTGCCGCATTCAGTGCTAGTATATTGGTTTGTTTTGATATTTCACCAATAATCGAAACTTTTTCGGCTATTTTATTAATTGATTTCACTGTTTTATTTGCCGAAATACTTCCGCTTTTAATACCTTCAAGGGCTTTTGCTGATATTTTTTCTGTTTGCTTTGCACTTTCTGCATTGTTATGAATGTTTGCCGAAATTTCTTCAATAAGTGTCATAACTTCTTCTACCGAAGCTGCTTGACTTGATGAGCCATGTGATAAATCATTTGAGAAGTTGCTAATTTGAATACTTGATTGGTCTATATTCTCAGCACTATTTGAAATTTGTGAAACAATATTTTTAATTTTTTCAGCCATAAGGTTCAGTGATGCAGCAAGTCTGCCGATCTCATTTTTTCCTCTCAAATTTAATTTCCCACTTAAATTCCCGGTGCTTAATTGCTCAGAAAAATGAATGGTGGCAAATAAGCGTTTGGTAATTCTTTGAAGTACAAAATAAATAAATAAACTTAAAATCCCAATGGCAAAAATGCCGATAATAAGTGTAAGAGCAAATAAACGATTTGATTTTGCAGTAACTATATTAATAGGTGTTTCAGTAACTAAAGTCCATATTTCATTATCTTTTCCAACCCGTATAGGAGCCATCGAAACATATAAATCCTCTTTATTGTTCTTTATGTGAAATGCATAAGACTTGTTTTTATTTACCTTGGCAAAAGCTTTTCGGTAACTATCTTTAAATTCTTTTTTTACATCAAATATATTTTTATCATAAAATTTATTATAGGTATGCGCTACAATCATTTTTTCCGGCGAAACCAAATAGGCAATGGAAACATCGTAGGGCTTAATCTTTTTTACTAATTTTCTTATATGTTCCATTGATAAATCTACTCCAACCATTCCTAAAAATCGACCATTTTGCATAATTGGTACACTTGGGCTTATCATTAATATTCCTTCCAGCCCTTTGGTAAATTCATCATAATAGGGTTCGCCCATGATTTCCATTCCTGAATTTTTTATATCGTAGTAGGCTCCGGTTAAATTCTCATTCGTAGTATCTCGTACATCATAAGCATATATTATTTCATTATTGTTTTTATAACAAAAGCGCCCCACACGACCATTTTTTTTCTTGTAGTTCGGGTCAATAGCTGATATTTCCCAATTTAGCCAAACAGAAATAAAATCAGGATTATTCTTTAAAGTATTTTTTAATATTTTTTTGCTCGATGGGTTAATGTTTTCTACTTTTTTATCAATATTCTCGGTAAATACATTGGCTAAGGTACGGGTAATAGCCAGTACTTCATTAAATTTATTTTTTAGTACCAGGGCTTTTTCTTCTGTGTAATTATCTACAATTGTTTTGGAGTCCTTAATGGTATTTTTCTTAACATTTATACTTAAAAATAGCATTGAACTGGAAAATACAAGTACGGTAAATACTAAAATAAAAGTCAAAATTATACTTTTAAGACTAAAGTTTTCTAAATATTTGTACATGATTTTGTTTCAAGTTTAAGGTTAAATAGTTTTATGTGCTGTTAAGATTTATACTTTGTTTTAGTTTAATTTTCAAGTTTATAAAATAAAAATAAGATATCCAATTTTTAAGATGTATTTTTTCTGATGTACGACAAATCTTCTTTTTTTTATAAGAACTTCAATCGTAATTGAAATATAATAAAAACTAATAGCTTAATTATTATCAGAAAATTTTAAAATGGTATAAACGAACAAAATTTGTAATTATTGCTTAACTTACTTATCAATAAGCTACTATTTAAAAAAAAGAGACAGGAAGGTGATTAAATATTAGCTAAGTGTAGTTTTACTTGTTGAATAATATGAATTGTAATATTATAATCGGGTTTAATTATATAATTTGTATTACAGGTTTTATATTTTCAAAGTTTATAATTGCTTAATTTAGGTGGTACTTAAGCGTTCATGAAAATTAAAGGAAGAAATAAAGAAATAAAAAATTCGTTCTATCTTTACATATTTATGAACAAAAATTTATCTTTTAAATTTGACCCTATGAGAACACTTTACACTTTAATTTTTTTATTTATTATAAACTTTTTATTTGCACAAGAAAATCCTGTAATAAAAGTTTCCGGTAAAGCTTTGGTTCAATGGTATCCTGAGGTTGAATCAAAGACCGATGCAAAAAACAGGGCTTTACAGCAAGCTAAAGTAAATGCTATGGAAGATGCCTTTGGTACCTTAATTATGCAGGGAAACACCATTTACATTGAAAATAAAAAAACAGGCGAAAAAGTAGAAACCAATACGGTTTTTAAAATGATTGGAAACACTGCCGTAAAAGGTGAAATTATCAAAGTTTTAAAGGAAGATTATAAAGAAACCGTAAAAAAAGAGAACGTTCCCGGTAAAAAGAAAAAGCAAAAAGTTACCTATATTGAATGTACTGTACTGTTATTGGCAAAAGAACTAAGAAATACAAAAATACAAGTAGAAACTTTTCCTTTAAAGGATACTAAAATTATTCGCCCGGTAACTGATTTTTACGAGGGAGATGATTTTTTTCTGTATTTTCGTTCACCGGTAAATGGTTATTTAACTGTTTATCTTGATGATAATGACAATGCTCAATGTCTTTTGCCTTATCGAAACATGCCCTCGGGTTTTGAAGAAGCCATGCCGATAAAAGCGGATAAAGAGTATGTATTTTTTTCCGATAAACCGGAATTTAACTATTTTGATGATGATTTTTTTAAGGAAGATACCTATGAACTTTATGCTAATTCAGAAAAAGACATTAATCGCTTATATGTTATTTTTTCAAAAAAGCCGCTAAATAAACCCATTTTAAAGGACGATGAGCATAAAGAAATTTTGCTTGATTTAGGAAAAGAAAATTATTCTTTGCCGAGAGTAATTCCTTCGGATGATTTTCAGGAATGGCTGATAAAAATTCAACAAATTAGAGATGACCTGGTAATAAAAACGATAATGATAAGTATTGAGAAAAAATAAATGACTTTTAACTTATAAACGTTTTGAAAAACAAGCACGCGAGAATATTCAAAATGAATTGATTTTACTAAATGAGTAATTTACTTTGCATAAATAGTACGTTTACAAACCCTTATCTAAATTTGGCTGCCGAAGAGTATCTGTTGAAAAACTTTGATGCAGATATTTTTTTGCTTTATATAAATAAACCCTCAGTCATTATCGGCAAACATCAAAATGCTTTGGCAGAGATTAGTATCAAAGATATTACTCAGCGGAATATTCCTGTAATAAGAAGACTTTCGGGCGGAGGAACCGTATATCACGATTTAGGAAATTTGAATTTTGCATGGATTGTTCAAGGCGAAAAAAATAAACCGGTAAACTTCAACAAATATATGAATGATGTATATCTGTTTTTAAAATCATTGAATATTAATGTCGTGCAAACAGCCAACAATGATATGGCTATTAACGGAAAAAAAATATCGGGCAATGCTGAACATATATTTAAAAACCGCTTGATACATCACGGTACTTTACTATATAATTCAAATTTGGAAGATTTGAATAAGGTAATAGCCGGTAATAAGCGTTATTATTCAACAAAAGCCGTGCAATCTAAAAGGGCAGAGGTAAGCAATATTATCAACTTTATGGATAAGCCGGTATCTGTTAATGCCTTTCGGAATGCTTTGTTGCATTTTATAAAAACAAAACATAGTCAATCTATTGATTATCAATTTAATGATAAGGATTTAAACAGTATTAAAAGTTTAGCTGCTGAAAAATATTCTACCCGGGAATGGAATTTTGACTACTCACCAAAATATAGTTTTGAAAAAAACGTAACTTTAAAAAATGATATTATAAGTGTAAAATTTAATGTGCAAAAAGGTATTATTTCAGATTTTCAATTAAATACTAAATATCTGAATAATAATGAACTTATAGATTTTTCAACCCATATTAATGGAACAAATCATCATCCTAAGGATATAGAAAGTCTATTAAGTCAGCCTTTTTTTGCTCAATTTAAAGAAAAAGCGGGTTTGGAACATTTAAACGAGCTGTTTTTTTAATTGTACGAATTGTGATAAAATTTCAAGTATTTTTCAGTATTTTGATCTTTTAAATATTTTTGATAATTAGCTTCTGAAATTATAAAATGTTTGTAGGGCGTTAGCCGGTATGCTTTTAAAATACCTTTACTTATCA
>JALSLF010000560.1 GCA_026988445.1 Bacteroidales bacterium | reverse complement strand
AGAAAAGGTTACCGGAAAAAAATTTAAAAAATAAGCCTTGTCGTAGCGGCAAGGCTTATTTTTATGCAAAAATTGCAGTTAATTGCTCAAAAATTGCACCAAAAAGCACACATTAATATAAATTTTGTAAAATAAGATAGATTATTTTGCAAATAAACTTTTTTTTTCGGCTTTTTAATTTATTTTTGTTCTGAAATCTGAAATTTCTTTTTTTGATAAAATATAAACTTTTAAATTAATGCTCAAACAACGATTACAACAAAAACTGGTACAAAAATTATCACCACAGCAAATTCAATTGATTAAGCTGCTGGAGGTACCTACAATTCAACTTGAGCAACGCATAAAAAAAGAAATTGAAGAAAACCCTGTTTTGGAAGAGGGTAGAGAAGAGGAAGAAAAACTTGACGATCAACAAAGCCAGGAAGAGGAATACGATAACGGGCAGGATGATGAATTTACACTGGAAGACTATTTGCCTGATGATGAAACTCCTTCCTATCGTTTGGCAAGCAACAATTATTCTTCGGACGATAAAAAAACCGAGATACCTTACTCAACAGGAACTTCTTTTCATGAGCATTTGCAATCGCAGTTAGGCTTGCGAATTATGGACGAGCGTCAGTTAATGCTTGCCGAATATCTACTTGGAAATATTGATGAAGACGGATATTTGCGCCGTGATATTGAAGCCATTGTTAACGATATTGCATTTTCGCAAAATATTATGACCGATGAGCGCGAATTGTTGGATATTTTAGAAATTATTCAAGATTTTGACCCTCCCGGAGTAGGTGCACGTGATTTGCAAGAATCGCTTGCTTTGCAGCTTAAACATAAATTAAAAGCATCGAAAGAAGAAAATAAAGCTTTAAACTTAGCCTATAAAATAATTAAAAATCATTTTACCGAGTTTACCAAAAAACATTATGAAAAAATAGTTCAAAAATTAAATCTTTCAGACGAAGAGTTGAAAGATGCTATTGATATTATTTTAAAGCTTAATCCAAAACCGGGAAGTGCCTATTCTAATCCTTTAAATAAAAATTCACAACACATTACACCCGATTTTATATTGGAAAATGTTGATGGGCAGCTTGTTTTATCTTTAAATTCAAAAAATGTTCCCGATTTAAGGGTAAGCAGAACCTACGCCAATATGCTTGAAGCATATCAAAATAATAAAGATAGAAGTAAACAGCAAAAAGAAGCAATTTCGTTTGTAAAGCAAAAGTTAGATTCGGCAAGATGGTTTATTGATGCCATAAAACAAAGGCAAAATACACTAATGCTTACAATGGAAGCCATTTTGGATTATCAAAGAGAATATTTTAAAGAAGGAAATGAAACCCTGCTTCGCCCTATGATTTTGAAGGATATTGCCGAGCGCACAGGGCTTGATATTTCTACTATTTCAAGAGTTGTAAACAGTAAATACATTCAAACACACTTTGGTATTTTCCCTTTAAAATATTTCTTTTCCGAAGGTATGCAAACCGATAGCGGCGAAGAGGTTTCAACCCGTGAAATTAAAAAAATATTACAGGAATGCATCGAAAGTGAGGATAAAAAGAAACCGCTTACCGATGAAAAACTGGCTAAAATATTACAAGAGAAAGGCTATCAGATTGCACGCCGTACCGTAGCCAAATATCGTGAGCAATTAAATATACCGGTTGCGCGCATGCGTAAAGAATTGTAACTTATTTAGTAAACTTGGAAACATCCCAAACAATAGTACCCCAAAGGCTGAAAAAAGGTGCAACTATCGGCTTAATTACTCCGGCAGGAGTGATTACTCCTGAAAAGCTGCACAGTACAAAACAATTATTACACAGCTTAGGTTATGAAACGTATCATACTCAGAATGTTTTATTAAAAAGGGGGTATCTGGCAGGAACGGATAAAGAAAAACTGGACGATTTGCATTTAATGTTTAAAAAAGATGAAGTAGATGCAATTATGTGTGTGCGTGGAGGCTATGGAACAATGCGCCTTTTACCCTATATTGATTATGGCTTAATTCGTAAAAATCCTAAAATTTTAATCGGATACAGTGATATTACGGCACTTATACAAGCAATTCATAAAAAAACGGGGCTTGTGGGTTTTCATGGTGTGGTTGGAACCTCTGCTTTTACTGAATATACAATCCAAAACTTTTTTGATATTTTAACGAACCCTGAGGGAAGCAAAACTATTCGTTCATTTCCACCACGTCCGGATAGTGTGGAGGCTTATTTGCCATACGTATTGAATGAAGGGAAAGCTAAGGGAAGGCTGATTGGAGGTAATCTTGCTTTGTTGGCTTCCTTAATGGGTACTCCTTATGAACCCGATTTTGAAGATAAAATTGTTTTTATTGAAGATATTGATGAAGCACCCTACCGAATAGACCGTATGCTGACACAATTGCTTTTATCGGGTAAATTACAAAAAGCAGCAGGTATTGTTTTGGGTGTATTTAACGCTTGTGATTTGGATAGAGAAAATTTAAGTCCTGAAAACTCTCTTTCTTTAAAAGAAGTCATAAACGACAGGTTATCAAGTCTGAATATGCCTATAATGTATGGCTTTTCTTTTGGTCATATTCAAAATCAGGCAATTTTTCCGGTAGGTATTAATGCTGAAATAGATACCGATAGCTTTACTATCCGGCTATTGGAGCCTACGGTTCTGTAAAAAGCTTTATTTTTTTAGTTCTTTTCTTAACGCTTCAATTTCTTCTTGTAATTTTTTAATTTGTTCTTCAAGTGCTTTTTGTCCTGAAATATCAATACCGATATTTATAACTTTATAAGGTTTTCCGGTATGGTCTTTTATAGGAGTATAAATTTCAGATATCCATAACAAGCCTTTAGATGTAAGTGTTTTAAAAACTCTTTTTTGTATCATACCTGAGCGTAAACCATCCCAGAATTTTTCGTATTCTTCGGGGTTTTCTTTTGCTTCAGGTGCAAATTCACGCTGATTTTTACCAATCATGGTTTTCTCCGATAGTCCGGCTTCGCTTAAATGCGGGTCTTTAATATCCAAAATATTACCGTCCATGTCATACCAAACTACTGAACCTATTTTAGTCAGTGCGTCAATTACCGAACGGTTTTCAATTTTATTAATTTCAATTTCTTTTTGTGCTTCTTGCAGCTCTTTAAGGTGCTCTTGTAGTATTCGTTCTCTTTCTTCAATTTCTTCTGTTTGTTGCCGGTATTTTTCTAATAAATCTTCTGTTTTTTGATTTTTTAGAGCTACTGAAATAGAAGAAGCTACGCGTTCGCTAATACTTTTCAAAAATTCAATTTCAAAGTCAGCCAATTCGTGTAATGAGGCTATTTCTATAACACCAAAAGGTGCCGACTCAAACATTAAGGGGAGCAAAATTAAACTTTTCGGTTCGTGTTCGCCTAATCCGGATGAAATAAAAGTATATCCTTCGGGTAAATCTTTTAGATAAATGGTTTCTCGTTCTTGAAAACATCTACCTACTAGGCTTTCGCCAATTTCCACTTTTGCTTCGAGCACTTTTTTCTTATTATATGCATAAGCCGTACGTAGTTCAAGAAATACTTTTTCCGGATGATCATCATTCAATAAAAAAATTGCACCCTGTTCGGCTTTAAGGTAGCTTACAATATTACTGAGAATACTCAACAAATATTCTTCTAAATTACCTGTACTTTTACGTAAAATTTCACCCAAGCGGGTAATACCTTCTTGCGCCCATTCTTGTTTTTTACGCTCTAAGCTACGAATTTCTTCCATTTCGGTAGCTTTGCGTAAATTTTGTTGCATATCAATCAAGGCATTTCCCAGTACATCTTTATCACTCAGCGGTTTATAAGTTGCAGTTAAATCTCCTTGCCCTATTTTTCTCGCAAAACCCGCAGTTTCGTTTAATGTAAACATTAATTTGTTCAAGGTTCTTGCCATTTCGGCTAATTCATCGTTTGAACGGGCTTTTACTTGTTTTGAAAAGTCAATAATACCTTTGTCCAAATCTTTTAAAATATCAATAGATTGTTTTAAAGGAAGTGTTAAACGTTGGGCAATTAATAAAATAATTAGAGAAAATCCTAATAAGCCGATAAAGCCGACAAATAAAGAGTAATTAAAATTAGCGATTGCTTCCTCTTCAATTTTTTTGGTGGGTGCAATTAAGCAGAGCGACCAAGGAGAGCCTGTATTACCCACTTTTACCGGATAAAACGAAACATAATTAGAATAATTTACGCTATCAACATAAATAAATGAAAACTGTTTGCCTTCTCTGATTTTTTCATTTACATTAAATTTAACAAATTCAGGAAATATTTTATTAATACTATCGCCGGCAAATTTTCCTTCCGGATAGGAAATGACTGTGCTGTTATTGGCAATAAGAATTGCATAACTATTTTCAAAAGGTCTAATTCCATCGGTTAATTTTTGAAAACGGTCAAGTGTAATATCAATACCTGCCAAGCCTGCAAAATCACCATCTTTTAAAATAGGAGCAGCAATACTGGTTTCCAAAATAGAGTCGCCACCTTCTTTAGGAGAATATACATAAAAATAGGGATTGGTAAGTAAATCTGTTTTCGACATTTTTTGCTGATAATACATACTCCCAATTGCATCGCCTTCGGTTTCAACAGTATCAATAATTAATTTGATATTCCCGGCATCTTTTACAGCAACGGTACGTTGCCTTCCATAGGGTTTTGTGTAGTTTTTGTCAATAAAACGTAATTCCCACGACATCCAAACAGCCATATATTCAGGATGTCCTTTAAGCACATTTCCAATGGCATCGCTATATATATTATGCCTTTCTTTTTCATTAATTTTATCAAAACCTTTAAAAAACAAAGCTATTGTTTTGGTTACACCCAAGTCTTTTTCTAAGGTTGATTTTACTGAATTTGCACCTTGAACAGTGAATGAGTCGGCTAACCCCCGGGCTTTTTGTAAAGAATCATTACGGTAGCGAAATACAATTACTCCAATTACAATTGTAAAAATGATGAATGAAGTAATAAATATAAAAAGGAATATTTTTGCACGTAATTTCATTTTTAACTATCCGGTTTTAGCTTTGCTAAATGTATAAATTTTTAAATAAGCGGCAAACTTATTTTGTTTATTACAAATATACTTTACATTTTGTAATATAAAAATATTTTATTGAAATATTCTTTAATTAGCTTTATTTAAGCAAAGAATTTGCCAATTTTTAAAAAGTGAAGGCATACTTAACTGTGAATGATTTTTTATATCAATAAATTTGTGCAAAGTTACAGGATACCGGAAACAGAATATAAATTAAGCATTTTTTACCAGAAACTCTTGTGCATCTTCCATTTTTTCAAAAGAGCGCACATCTCTGCCGGTAACTTTCATTAACGAATTAAATAAAAATCGAGCCAAACCGGACATTCCAAACACAGAGCTAATTTTTATATATGGTTTATTGCCTTTTAAAAATTCTTGAAAATCATTTCTAATATCATTATTAAAAAACATATCGGTCATATTTGTTAATGCTACTACCGAATTTTTCTCTTTAGTTCGTATGTAACTAATGCTTTCGTCCATTACTTTTTTTATTTCTTCACGGCTTTTAGCATTTGAAAAATCCATATAAAAAATAGTTACTCCTTTATAGTTTATTGTTTTTGTTCCGCTCATGACAGATAATTTTATGGTTTAAAATGTGTTTGAAGATGTATTATTTAATACTTCATTAATTTTTGTCTCAACTTCAATAGGAATAAACGGTTTTTTGAAATAACTGCAAATTATTTTTTGCTTTAATGCATCAGATATTTCTTGGGTAATTTCAAAACCGGTTAAAATAAAATAGCGGATGTTTTGATGTTCTTCCTTGGCTTTTTTGATAAATTCAATACCGTTCATTCCGGGCATTTTCATATCGCTAATAACAATAGAAAAGTCTTTATTTGTATTTAATATATTTAGTCCTTCGCTGCCGGAGAGTGCTGTAATTATGTTAAATTTTTTTTCAAAGAGCATTGAAAATAACTGTAAATTAATTTGTTCATCATCTACATAAAGAATATTTATTTTTTTTTCCATGATTTAATATTATATTGTTACGGGTAATGAAATTACTACTTCCGTTCCCTTGCCTTTGCTCGAATTATAAGTTATTTCACCATTGTGCTCGTTGATAATTTGTAACGAAATTGACATACCTAAACCGGTACCTTTGCCCACCTCTTTTGTTGTAAAAAAGGGGTCAAATATTTTTTCCAAATTTTGCTCACTAATTCCTGCTCCATTATCTTTAATTTTGATAAGAATAATCTTTTTTTCTTTGTTTACTTCTGTAAATATATCAATTATTCCTTTATTTTCAATGGCATGAATTGCATTTTGAAAAATATTAATAAAAACTTGATGTAATTTTCCTTCGCTTCCGATTAATACATAGTTTTCGGAAGTGAAGTTTTTATTTACTATAATTTTATTTTTAAGCTGATGCTTTAGCATAACAAGGCTATTGTTGATGATTTGATGAATATCACATTCTTGCTTCAGTTCTTCATCAACTCTACTATAATTGTTTAAACCGGTAACAATGTCTGAAGCACGTCTTACTCCTTCTTTTATGCCTTCAAACAAAGGTTTTATATTTTCGCAATGCTTGCTTTCAATATTTTGGCTTAAATAATTTTCGGCAGCATATATTCCACCTTGTATAAAATTAAGCGGATTATTAATTTCATGTGCCACTCCGGCAGCAAGAAGTCCTAATGAAGCCAGTTTTTCGCTTTGTATTAATTGCTGTTGAATATTTTTCAGCTCTTCAAAAGCAGCAACAACCTCTTCTTTTTGCTGTTCAAGGTTTTCATTAGTCATTTTCAGCTCTTCATTGGCTTGTTCCAATTGTTTGGTTTTTTCTTTAACTAAATCTTTTAAATGGTTTCTGTATAGTTTTAGTTGAATGGTATCTTCTTTTTGTTGGGTAATGTCTTTTATAATTGATAAAATATACTCCTTGTTTCCGATTTTTATTTTTTTTAAGTCCACACTAACCCAAAAAGGAATTCCATCTTTTTTTCGGGCTTTCCACTCCAAGGATAATTGTCCTTTTTCTTTTACCTGTTGTGCAATTTTTTTTCGCTTTTCGATAATTGCATCTTTGTCTCCATAGCTTAATAGCGCAGGGTCCAGTTTGAAAACTTCATCACGAGAATAACCGTACATTTGTAAAAAGGTATCATTTACATCTAAAATTTCTGCATCGGGTGAATATACAATTATGGCATTCATCGTGTTATTAAATATCTCACGAAAGTAAAGTTCTTGTTCTGATAGCTTGTTATT
>JALSLF010000559.1 GCA_026988445.1 Bacteroidales bacterium | reverse complement strand
ACCGTCGAGTTTACCCAGTTCTTGCGAAATTTGACGTGCAGTATCTACCATATTGGCAATTAAATCATCGGCATCTACTACCGTTCCTTCGCGCGATTTCATTTTACCTTCAGGTAACTCTACCATTCCGTAAGATAGATGTTGAATATTTTTAGCCCATGAAAAGCCTAATTCTTCCAATATAATTTTTAATACTTTAAAGTGATAATCTTGCTCATTACCAACTACATATATGTGTTTGTCAAATTGATAATCTGTGTATCGTAAATAAGCCGTACCAATATCTTGGGTCATATATACCGAGGTTCCGTCAGAACGAAGCAATATTTTTTTATCCAAACCTTTATCGGTTAAATCAGCCCATACCGAGCCATCGGCTTCTTTTATCAGTTTTCCTTTTTCTAAACCTTCGAGCACTAACTTTTTACCAATTTTATAAGTATCCGATTCGTAATAAATTTTATCAAAATCAACCCCGAGTTTTTTATAAGTAATATCAAAGCCATCGTAAACCCAATTATTCATTTTTTTCCAAAGATTGACTACTTCATTATCGCCTGCTTCCCATTTGCGCAGCATTTCACGGGCTTCTTGAATTAATGATGCTTCTTGTTCCGCTTCTTCTTTACTTTTTCCTTTTTCAACTAATTGTTTGATTTCTTTTTTATATTCTTGGTCAAATTTTACATAGTATTTACCTACCAAAAAATCGCCTTTCATACCACTTGTTTCCGGCGTTTCGCCATTGCCCCACTTTTGCCATGCCAGCATGGATTTACAAATATGAATTCCCCTGTCGTTTACTATATTGGTTTTAATCACTTTATTGTTGTTGGCTTCCATAATTTTTGATATAGAATAACCCAATAAATTATTGCGGATGTGTCCTAAGTGCAGGGGTTTATTTGTGTTGGGCGATGAATATTCAACCAATACGGTTTCAGCATTTTCATTGGGTAAATTGATACCGAAATGTTTGTCATTTGCGGCGTTTTTAAATTTATCCAGCCAAAAATTTTGACTCAATTCCAGATTTAAAAAACCTTTGATTACATTAAATGATTTTAGCTTATCAATATTTTCGGTAAGATATTTTCCTAATTCTTCACCGGTTTGCTCAGGCGATTTTTTGCTAAATCGTAATAGCGGAAAAGTAACTACGGTATAATCGCCGGTAAAATCTTTCCGGGTATTTTGAATTTGAATTAAATTTTCGTTAACTTGTTGACCATAAAGATGTATAAGCCCTTCCTGAATTTTTTCTTTAAGATATGCGGTAAAGTCCATTTTTATTTTTTTTTATTTAAACAGAATGCAAAAATAGAAACAATCCTTTAATAAAACTTACATACAGGTATAAAAAAAGTGCTGCCCTCCTCAGGGCAGCACCATAACCTTAACCTAAAACTAACTAATCAATTAACTTAAGCTATGAAAACTCAGTCACTGCAAAAGTACGGCAAGCTTTTTAATTGTGAAAGTTTTTTTATAATATTGTACAACATGTTAAAAAAACTTAAAAATCTTGTATCGAATAGTATTTTTATTTATGACATTTTGATTATCTTGCGTATCTTTATTTATTAG
The DNA here is from genome assembly GCA_026988445.1 of Bacteroidales bacterium. Classification (GTDB taxonomy): domain Bacteria; phylum Bacteroidota; class Bacteroidia; order Bacteroidales; family NBLH01; genus NBLH01. The sequence goes on along the minus strand of JALSLF010000559.1, from coordinate 5,774 downwards.
CATGGAAAAACAGGATAAAAATAAGGGAAAACCCGATTTGAAATTGATTATTAATTCATTGTTTTGGATTTTAGTTTTGGCTCTTACCACTTTGGGAATTATGATATGGATTAGCCCGGATGCCAAAGGTTTAGTTGTATTTTTAATTGGTTTTTTTGTTGCAGTAATTCTTATTGTATTAATTGCTTTGTATATAAATTATGTCGTAAATATTTATAAGCAAATTAAGGATAAATAATTTTGGTTCTAATACTATTTTAGTGGGTAATGTACTGTTTTGATTAATAGTCCAGATGCTAGATGCTGGATGTTGGAAGTAAACAAACTTCGGTCATCCAAGCCAAATAGTTCTATAAATAATAGTTCGTTAAATTTTTTGTTTAATAAAAATTAAATTGGGATAAAGCCCTGTTAGTTTGTTACTTAATTATTCCCCGACTTTTAAGTCGGGGCTATTGATAATCACTCATTGTCAGTTGATTACAAAAAAGCACCGAACTGTTGATAAAAACACATTATTAAAATTCATTTTTTACTGTTTCCACTAAATTTGCAGTAAAATACCATAATTTTTAGCTTTATGTACAGAAACAAATTATCTTGCACAAGAGAAAAGTTTATAAACTTATCAAATATTTACTGATTTTTTTAACAAATTAGATATATTTGCATATAAACAAGCAGGGATTGAAAATTATGACGGAAAAACTTTCATACGAGGAGTTGTCAGAAAAGCTGGAAGCCAAGAATAAGTATATTGAAGATTTGAAGCAACGGTTAGCTGAACTTGAAAATCAATTACGTTTAATCACCAATAATGCCAAGGATATTATTTTCAGGTATTCAATTGTTCATGAAAAAATTGAATTTATCAATCAGGCTACTTATAGTGTATTAGGTTATTCTCCTGATGAGTTTTATCGCCATCCCAAATTATATTTACAATTAATTCTTGATGACTGGAAAGAAGATTTTTATAAGCACTGGGAAAAAGCCTTAAATAATAAGTATGTTAAACCATTTGATTATCAGGTGTTAACAAAACAAGGGGACATTATTTGGGTTTATCAAACCAGTAACACTATTGTAGATATAAAAGGTAATCCGGTTGCCATTGAAGGTACTATTACCGATATTACCTACCGGAAACAAGCCGAATTAAATCTGAAAAGAAAAAATATTGAATATCTGAGTCTAAACGAAGAATATTTGGAAACAAATGAAGAACTCAGGCACTCAAATAAAGAACTGGTTCAAAAAAATGAAAAACTCCGGCAAAATGAGATTCGTTTTCGTTCTTTGTTTGAAAATATGAGTAATAATGTTGCAATTCTTGAAGCCATTGATAATGGCGAAAAGTTTATTTTCAAAAACTTTAACTCAGCCGCTGAAAAACTTGAAGGTGTTAAACGTCAAGATATTATCGGTAAAGAGGTAGAACAGATTTTTCCTTCGGTGGAGAAATTTAAACTTACAGAGGTTTTTAAACGGGTTTGGAACACAGGAATATCTGAACATCAACCCATTATTGTTACTGATGATTCAGGGAATTTATTAAGCTGGACAGAAAATTTTGTATATAAACTGCCTTCAAATGAGCTTGTTGTAATTTATGACGACATCACCGAAAGAAAAATAGCGGAAATTGATTTAATTAAAACCAAGGAGCGATACCGTATTGCAACCGAAGAGACAAAAGTTGCCGTTTGGGAACGCGATTTAAAAACCGGAATTGGGCATGCCGATCCTGTTTTATTTGATATTTTAGGATATCCGGTACCTGATGTAGCAGATAGTTTTAGTATTTGGCGCGAATATATAGAACCCGAAGATTTACTCAAAATTACCAAGGCAAATCAAGACCTTATTGATGGAAATATTAAAGAAATTAATATAAAATTTCGTGCTACGCACAAAGATGGTACTGTACGTTGGTTTTTGGATAAAGGGGTTGCTTTACGTGATGAAACCGGTAAAGCAACGCGATTAATCGGTACGATATTAGATATTACCCAGCAGCAAATAATTGAAGAGGAACTTATCCTTTCTCGGGAGAAAGCTGTAGAAGCAGATAACCTGAAATCCACCTTTCTTGCAAATATGTCGCATGAAATTCGCACTCCGATGAATGGAATCTTGGGCTTTTCCGAATTATTGAAAAGTGATGATACCGGACCCGAAGAGCGTGCAAATTATATTGATATTATTCATCAAAGTGGTAAACAATTGATGAATATTATTAATGATATTCTGGATATTTCAAAAATTGAAGTGGGGCAAATTCAAATAAACGAAGAAAATACATCGGTAAATCATATTTTAGATGAATTGATGATTCTTTTTAATCCTGCCGCTTCGGATAAAGGTATTGAACTACGCCTGCATAAAGAGCTGAATGAGAAAGAGAGTGTTATACGTACTGATAGTGTACGTTTACGTCAAATATTATCTAATTTAATTAATAATGCCATCAAATTTACAAAGAAAGGCTATGTAGAGTTTGGTTATTTATTGGTACCGGAGTGTATGGGTAAAAATGCAGAATTGAAAGATTGTATTCAGTTTTATGTTACTGATACCGGTATTGGTATTCCTGCAAACAAGCGTGAAATTATTTTTGACCGTTTTCGTCAGTCGGATGAGTCGCATACCCGAAAATTTGGGGGTACCGGATTGGGCTTGGCAATTTCAAAAGGCTTTGTAGAACTGCTTGGAGGTACTATTTGGCACGAATCGGAAGAGCATAAAGGTTCTACTTTTTATTTTACCATTCCTTACAAAGTTGGCGACCCTGAAAAAATTCAAAAAATTGAAGAAAAATTTGCCGACCAGTATCATTGGAATAATTTTAAAGTTCTTATTGTAGAGGATGATGATATTAGTTACCGGTATATGAGCAAAGTTTTAGAGAAAACAAATATCGGTGTTATCCGTGCAGTTACCGGTATAGAAGCCATAGAATTATGTAAAAAAAATCAGGATTTTGATTTGATTCTTATGGATATTCAACTACCCGGTATTAATGGTTATGAAGCTACACGGCGAATTAGAGCCTTTGCACCGGATATACCCATTATTGCACAAACGGCACATGCTCTTGCCGAAGACCGTAAAAAAAGTTTGGATATTGGTTGTAACGATTTTATTACCAAACCTATAAAACGAAATATTTTGTTACGGAAGATGGAAAAATATTTAGTAAAGAACTGATAATATCTAAGGGAGGTATTTTTTCCCTTGAAATGTATTCAATTCTTTCATTCGCTTTTCAATTTTTGCTACAATTTCAAAATTTTTCAGTCCTTTCCAATGCGGTGCAATCAATAACTCGGGTGGAGACTCGCTTATAAATCGTTCAACTATAATTTGAGGATTTAAATTTTCTAAAAACTTAACAATTAAATCTATGTATTCATCTGCTTGAAAAAGACGAATACTTTCAGGCTCCTTTTTGTATTGTTTTGCCAAAACCGTTCCTTTTACAATCTGCAATTGATGTAATTTTAATGAAGTAATCGGTAGTTGAGATAATATTTTAGCATGCCCGATAATTTCTTCATCGGTTTCATCGGGTAAACCAAGTATCATGTGTACACCGGTTTCAATTCCGTATTTTGCCGTTTTTATAATTGCATTAACCGATTCGGCATGAGTATGCTGTCTGTTTACAAGCTCTAAGGTTCTATCAAGTGTTGATTCTATACCGTACTCTACTACTACGAAATATTTTTTAGACAGTCGGGAAAGATATTCCAATAGTTGGTCATCAATGCAATCGGGTCGTGTGCCAATGATTAAGCCAATAACTTTTGGGTGCGATAATGCTTCTTCATAGAGTTTTTTTAATAAATCAAAACTTCCATATGTATTTGAATACGCTTGAAAATAAGCGAGATACTTTTGAGTTTTGTATTTAGGCTCAAAAAAGGCAATGCCTTCATTCAATTGTTGTGTTATTGATTTTGAAGGTTCGCAGTAGAAAGGATTAAAAGTATCATTGTTGCAATAGGTGCATCCGCCCCATGCTTTTGTTCCATCACGGTTTGGGCAGCTAAAACCTGCATCAATGGAAATTTTTTGAACTCTTTGATCAAATTTTTTCTTAAAATAGCTTGAATAATCGTTGTAGGGTCGATTTGTACCCCATGAGTATATAATTTCTTGTGTTTTTTGCATAAAAAAGGATTTACCGCACAAAAGTACAATAAATCCTTTAATTGATATAGTTTAGAAATTGGTAATTGAAAATTAGTTAAATTATACCAATTATCCGATAACTAATTTTATAACTGAGGTCCGGCAGCAACTAATGCTTTTCCTTCGTCATTATCTGTATATTTTTCAAAGTTTTTGATAAACCTTGCCGCCAAATCTTTTGCTTTTCTTTCCCATTCCGCCGGATCATTGTAAGTATCTTTCGGGTCTAAAATACCAGAATCAACACCTTCCAAAGCAGTTGGTACTTCCAAATTGAAAATAGGAATCATTTTAGTTTCGGCTTTTTCAATAGAACCGTCTAAAATACGGTCGATAATGGCACGCGTATCTTTAATGGAAATTCGTTTTCCCGTACCGTTCCAACCGGTATTTACCAAGTAGGCTTTTGCACCGTGTTTGTCCATTTTTTTTACCAATTCTTCGCCATATTTGGTTGGATGCAATGATAAAAATGCTTCACCAAAACAAGCCGAGAATGTAGGCTGAGGTTCTGTTACACCACGCTCAGTTCCAGCTAATTTGGCTGTAAATCCCGATAGGAAATGATATTTTGTTTGTTCGTGGGTTAATTTAGATACCGGTGGTAATACGCCAAAGGCATCTGCCGTTAAGAAAATAACTTTTGTGGCATGTCCTCCTTTTGAAACCGGACGAACAATATTTTCAATATGATAAATAGGGTAAGAAACACGCGTGTTTTGTGTTACCGAACCATCATTGAAATCAACTTTACCGTTTTCATCAACCGTAACATTTTCAAGCAAAGCATTCCGTTTAATGGCATGGTAAATATCGGGTTCGCTTTCTTTGTCCAAATTGATAACTTTTGCGTAGCAACCACCCTCAAAGTTGAAGATACCGTTATCGTCCCATCCGTGTTCATCATCACCGATTAATGCTCGTTTGGGGTCGGTTGAAAGCGTAGTTTTTCCGGTTCCCGATAATCCGAAGAAAATAGCAACATCACCGTCTTTTCCTTGATTTGCCGAGCAATGCATTGATGCCATGCCTTTTAATGGTAAGTAATAGTTCATCATGGCAAACATACCTTTTTTCATTTCGCCACCATACCATGTTCCGCCAATTACTTGCATTTTTTCAGTAAGATTAAATACGGTAAAAACTTCTGAGTTCATACCGTGTTCTTTCCATTTTTTATTTACTGTTTTTGAGCCGTTTAATACTACAAAATCCGGTTCTCCGTAATTTTCCAATTCTTCATCGGTAGGGCGAATAAACATATTTTTTACAAAATGTGCCTGCCAAGCCACTTCCATAATAAAACGTACTTTCATCCGGGTATCTTCATTAGCACCCGAGAAAGTATCCATTACAAAAAGTTTCTTTCCTGATAGTTGTTCGGCAACAGTTTGTTTTAAGTCTTTCCAAACTTCGGGAGAGAGGGGTTTATTGTCGTTGGGTGATTCAGGACTTGTCCACCAAATAGTATCGCGTGTGATATCGTCTTCAACAATATATTTGTCTTTTGGAGAGCGACCGGTGAAGATTCCTGTCATAACATTAACTGCATCTAATTCAGTTAATTGACCTTTTTC
>JALSLF010000558.1 GCA_026988445.1 Bacteroidales bacterium | reverse complement strand
ATGCATAAGAAAGAAGACAAAAGTAAAGATTAAAATTAGAAATATTTTATAGATTCGTTTTCCTTCAACCACCTTTTTAAATCATAAATTTACACTATTTGCAACTGTAAAAATAAAATTATTCTTTAAATTAAGTAAATTTATTTTGCCTATTTCATGTATGCCATTATCTTTGCACAAAATCTACAATATTTTTTGATTAAGTTTGTATTATCACTATTAAGTATGGGACTTTAATATTTAAGTATTTGACGCATATTTAACAGGCATAAGATTACCCACAATAATTAATTACGCAGCGTGTATTCATACCTAAAAGAGTTAAACGAGATACAAAGATTAGCCGTTGAGGCAATAGAAGGACCTTCACTTGTAATTGCGGGTGCAGGTTCGGGTAAAACCCGGGTGCTGACCTATAAAATTGCCCATATGCTAAATTTAGGAATACATCCGGCAAATATTCTGGCTTTAACATTTACCAATAAGGCGGCACGTGAAATGAAAGACCGTATTGCCAATATGGTAGGCGAAAAAACGGCGGCTTATCTGTGGATGGGAACTTTTCACTCGCTTTTTGCTAAAATACTACGTTTTGAAGCAAAATATATCGGCTATCCTTCAAACTTTTCAATATACGATACACAAGATTCTAAAAACCTGATTAAAACTATTTGTAAAGAGTTGCATCTTGACCCACAGGTGTATAAATCGAATGAAGTATTGGGAAGAATTTCTTATGCTAAAAATAATTTGGTTACCGCCAAAAACTATGCAAATAACTTTCAAATCAGAGAAAGTGACAAACATGGCAGGAAACCTGAAATATATCGTATTTATGAAATTTATGAGCGTAGGTGTAAAAATGCCGGAGCCATGGATTTTGACGATTTATTGTTAAAAACCAATATACTTTTTGATATGCATCCCGATGTATTAAAAAAGTATCAGGAAAAGTTTAAGTACATATTGGTTGATGAATATCAGGATACCAATTTTTCGCAATATCTGATTATTAAAAAGTTGGCACTTGCACATCAAAACCTTTGTGTAGTGGGCGATGATGCACAAAGCATTTATGCTTTTCGAGGCGCACGCATTGAAAATATTTTAAATTTCAAAAAAGATTATCCCGGTTTTAAACTCTTCAAACTGGAACAAAATTATCGTTCAACCAAGAATATTGTAAATGCTGCGAACAGTGTAATCAAAAAAAACAGAAATCAAATTCAAAAAAATGTTTTTTCGGAAAAAGAACACGGGAACAAAATAAAAATTCTGGAAGCATTTACCGATCACGAAGAAGGACATTTAATTGCTAATATAATTAGTGATATTCGCTATAGCGAACATGATAAATATAGCGATTTTGCAGTACTTTACCGTACCAATGCTCAATCGCGAATTTTGGAAGAAGCTTTACGCAAAAAAAATATCCCTTACCGGATTTATGGTGGTTTGTCTTTTTATCAACGAAAAGAAATTAAAGACTTACTTGCTTATTTCCGGTTGATAATAAATCCTTTGGATGATGAGGCTTTTAAGCGAATTATAAATTACCCGAAAAGGGGAATCGGAAATACCAGCTTAAATAAACTGCTTGATTTTGCAAGAGAAAATAATTTGAGTGCATGGCAAGCTGCAATTAAGTTAGCTTCGGTAAATATCGGATTAAGTAGTGCCGTAGTGAAAAAAATTCATGAGTTTATGAGCCTTATCAGTAATTTTGCCGGGATAATTAATACCGGCGAAGCATATGAAACCGCAAGGCAAATAGCTGTTCAATCAGGTATTTTAAAAGAATTGCATAATGATAAAACGCCCGAAGGAATAAGTAGGTATGAAAATATTCAGGAACTTTTAAACGGAATTAAAGATTTTACAAGTACCGAGTCTGATGAAGGAATAAAGCCTAATTTGGTGGATTATATCCAAAATGTTTCTTTACTGACTAACGAAGATAAGGATAAAAATAAGGATAAAGATAAGGTTAATCTTATGACTATTCATTCGGCAAAAGGCTTGGAATTTAAAAATGTATTTCTTGCCGGTTTGGAAGAAGACTTATTCCCATCAAAATTTTCATCAAGCAATATTTCGGAACTTGAAGAAGAACGGCGTTTGTTTTATGTTGCTATTACACGTGCCGAAAATAAACTATTTATCTCTTTTGCGCGAAAACGCTATCGTTGGGGACAACTTTCCGATTGTGTTCCAAGTCGTTTTATAAGAGACATTAACCCTGAATTTATCGAAACCGAAGACGCAATGTTGAGTATGCGTAATTTTTCAAAAAAACGCACAAATTCTATTGGTAATCAGGAAAATAAAACTACCTTTACGGGAAACTCGGAAATTACAAAAGAAGCATTAAAACAAAAGCTGAAAAAACTTGATAATAGTACCAAAACAGCTCCAAACAAAAATAACAGCACTAAAAATCTTAGCGGAATAAAAGAAGGCGTTTTGGTAAATCATCAACGTTTTGGAACGGGTAAAGTTTTGGCGGTTGAAGGTGTTTTTCCTAATACAAAAGCCACTATTGAATTTGAAACCGGAGGTAAAAAACAATTATTACTAAAATATGCAAAATTGGAAATATTAACATGATAAAATGTTCTATTTTCATTTTTCCGACTTTAGGTTTAAAAAAAAGAATACAAAATTTTAATTTAAAAACAATGGAATACAGTACCGGAAGAAATCATTTAATACTGCCTGAATACGGTAGAAATATTCAAAAAATGGTAGAACATATTATTACCATAGAAGATAGAGAAGAACGCAATAAAGCAGCACAAGAAATTATTAATATTATGGGGCGTATGAATCCGCACCTTAGAGATATTAATGATTTTAAACATAAATTGTGGGATCAATTATTGTTAATGTCTGATTTTAAGTTAGATATCGATTCGCCTTACCCCACACCAACCCGCGAAACCTTTGAAGAAAAGCCAAAAAGAATTGAATACACAACAGGAAAGCTTAAATATCGATATCTGGGCAGGATTATGGAAAAACTGGTTCGGGCGGCTACTGAACTTGAAAATGAAGAAGAAAAAGCCGAATTGGTAAAAATAATTACCAATCATATGAAAAAATCATATCTGTTATGGAATCGTGATGCTGTTGAAGACAAGGTGATTTTTGATACCTTAAAAGAAATTTCCAATGGAAAACTGGAAGTTGAAAAAGATGCTAAACTGAGTGAAGCCAGAGATTTAATCGGTATGCGCCGCAAAAAGAAAAAAGAAAAAAGAAAGTAAAGAACTAATTTGTAAATTCTGCATAACATTGCATTTTTAAACTTTATTATATGAGTTCTTTCCGTATCCAAGGAGGTACTGTTTTAAGTGGCGAAATTGTACCACAAGGTGCAAAAAATGAAGCTTTACAGGTAATTTGCGCTTGTTTATTAACAGAGCAAGCCGTTCGTATCAATAATATCCCTGACATTAAAGATGTACAAAACCTTATCGGAATAATTGAGGGCTGTGGCGTAGATATTGAACGCCATAGTGCAAACGATTATACCTTTTGGGCAAAAAATGTTCAGCCGGACTACCTAAATTCAGATGAATTTAGAGCTAAGGGTTCAAGCATTAGAGGTTCGGTGATGATTCTTGGTCCTTTATTGGCGCGCTTTGGAAATGCATTTGTTCCTAAGCCCGGAGGTGATAAAATTGGTCGCCGTAGAATTGATACCCATTTAACCGGTTTTCAAAAAATGGGAGCCGATTTTAAGTTTATTCCTGAAAAAAATGCCTACCGGCTTAGTGCCGATAAACTTAAAGGAACTTATATGTTGCTTGATGAAGCATCTGTAACAGGAACCGCTAATTTAGTCATGGCTGCAAGTTTGGCACAAGGGAAAACCACAATTTACAATGCCGCTTGTGAACCCTATGTGCAGCAACTATGTATTATGTTAAATAATATGGGCGCAAAGATTAGCGGTATAGGTTCAAATTTACTCACCATCGAAGGAGTTGAACAACTTACAGGTTGTACACATACCATTTTACCGGATATGATTGAAATAGGTAGTTTTATAGGTATGGCAGCAATGACAAAATCAGCTTTGACGATAAAAAATGTAAAATATGACCAGCTTGGTATAATACCCGCATCATTTCAACGTTTAGGTATAAAAGTAGAAAAACAAGGAGATGATATTTACATAGCAGCACATGAGCATTATGCAATTGAAACTTTTATTGACGGTTCGATAATGACTATTGCCGATGCTCCTTGGCCGGGCTTAACACCCGATTTGTTAAGTATATTCCTTGTTGTGGCTACTCAAGCACAAGGCAGTGTTTTGATACACCAAAAAATGTTTGAAAGTCGCTTGTTTTTTGTTGATAAATTAATTGATATGGGTGCGCAGATTATTCTTTGCGATCCGCATAGGGCAACAGTAATCGGTTTAGACCGTAAATTTAATTTACGTGCAACCACTATGAGTTCTCCCGATATTAGAGCCGGTGTTGCATTATTGATTGCTGCAATGTCTGCCGAAGGAACAAGTACAATTCATAATATTGAGCAAATTGATAGAGGGTATCAAGATATTGACTTACGTTTAAATAAATTAGGTGCAAAAATTGAACGTATTGATTAAAATTAGGTATTATGAGAATATTTTTGAAGACGATTGCTTTTGGTATATTTTTTTTGATTAGCTTTTCTACAATAGAAAGCGAAAGTCCTGTTAATACAAAAGCCTATAACCCACCACCCAAGGTAGGAGACATTGCTCCCGATATAAATTTACTTTCGGTTGATAGAGCGACAAGCTATAAATTATCCGATTTGCGCGGTAAAATTGTTTTGTTGAATTTTTGGGCTTCTTTGGCTGCTCCTTGCCGTTTTGAGAATCCTAATTTGGTGAAAACCTATAAACAATTTAAAGATAAATCGTTTAAAAATGCTCATGGATTTACTATCTATTCGGTTTCGCTTGATTCGAATGTTGATAACTGGAAAAATGCAATAGCCAAAGATCAATTAATTTGGCCTTATCATGTTAGCGATTTGAAAGCATATGACTCAGAGGTGGTCGCTCTTTATGGTGTACGAAGTATTCCTTATAATTATTTAATCGATGGAGACGGAAAAATTCTCGCTATAAACCTGCGGGGAACACAATTAGCACAAACCTTACAAAAATATTTGAAATAAGCTTATTTGTATAACTGAAAAGAGCCGTTTTGCTTTAATATAGTAAAACGGCTTTTTATTTTTAATGAAAAGTTTTCCGTTTCAAAAAACTTTATATTTTTGCAATATGTTTAATGATGCATATCGGATAATGTGTCTATATTCTAAAAAAAAATGGCAGGTTCACAAGGCGATAAATATTATGATGTTTTTTTACGCTACCGTTTGTGGTTAAGCACCAAAGATGGTATTGGTATTTTAGGTGAAGGACGCTTAGCTCTTTTGAGAGAAATTGATAAAACCGGAAGTTTAAAGGCTGCTGCTGATAATTTGAATATCAGCTACCGTAAAGCTTGGGGTAATATAAAACATGCCGAAGAAATGTTGGGTTTCATTTTGGTAGAGAAACAACGTGGAGGGAAATTGGGAGGAAAATCGCAACTTACTGATGAAGCCAGAAATTTATTGTCTGCTTATGATGAATTAAAAGATGATTTTGAATTGGCAATAAAGGATATTACACGAAAATTTTTCAAGAAAATTAATAAAACCTAAATTGAGCTTACTACTCAATAGGTTAATTTATTGACTATCAATAGCTCCATGCTTTAGCATGAGGACGAGAAGTTAAAAACATGTTAAATATTAAGTTGTAATTATTGCAAGCTGCTTAGTAGTAATAAATTGAGCGATTATAAACCATTTAATAACATCAAATAATGAAATTTAAAAAAATATTTATTATTGGACTATCGGTATTATTTTTATTTTTTAGTCTATCTTGTTCTTCCGGTAATAAAAAAGAAAATGAAAGTAAAGAGTTACTCGTTTTTCATGCGGGTAGCCTATCTTTACCTTTTAAGCAAATAGCAAAAGCTTTCCAAGAAAAAAATCCGGGAATTACAGTCAAATTAGAAGCTGCAGGAAGTGTTGCCAGTGCACGTAAAATTACTGATTTACATCGCTATTGCGATGTTTTTGCATCGGCAGATTATAAAGTTATTGATGAAATGCTTATCCCGGAATATGCAAATTTTAATATTAAGTTTGCAGGTAATGAAATGGCAATAGTATATACAGAACACTCAAAATTTGCTGATGAAATTAATGCACAAAACTGGATGGATATTTTATTGAAAGATGAAGTTGCTTACGGACGTTCAAACCCGAATGACGACCCCTGCGGATACCGTACGGTTTTGGTTGCTAAATTGGCTGAAAAATATTACAATTTAGAGGATTTTGCCGCTAAGCTATTGGCAAAAGATCAAAAATATATCCGCCCGAAAGAAACAGACCTTTTGGCTTTGCTTGAAAGTGGTAATTTGGATTATATTTTTTTGTATCGTTCAGTAGCTCAACAACATCATTTGAAATACCTTTTATTGCCCGACAGTATCAACTTAAAAAAGTTTGAATTAAAAGATTATTATTCAAGTGTTGAAACTCAAATTCGCGGTAAGAAAAAAGGAGAAATGATTACTAAAAAAGGTGCTCCTATGGTTTATGGAATTACTTTGCATAATGATGCTGAGAAGAATGAGCTTGCAGTTAAATTTTTAGATTTTATTCTTAGTGAAGGTATGCGTATTATGGAAGAAAACGGGCAAACTTCATTAGTGCCTTCACCTACCAAGACTTATGATAAAATACCGGAAAGTTTGAAAAAATATGCAAAGCCTTAATGCAAAGTGATTAATGAAATATTCATTTTTCCAAAATATCATTGTTCTATTAAGCGGACTGCTTATCCTTTTTATAATTAGTCCGCTTTTGAGTATGTTCTTTAATACCGGACAAACGGAATTTTTTGAAACATTAAAAGACAAGGATGTAATAGACAGTGTTTGGCTAACTCTATCCACGGCTTTTGCAAGTACTTTATTTTTTGCTCTTTTGGGAGTGCCTTTGGCTTATTTAATGGCTCGTTACGATTTCCCTTTTAAAGGAATACTGCAAGGCATCATTGATTTACCCGTTGTAATCCCCCATTCGGCAGCGGGTATTGCTTTATTGGGTTTTATTTCACGCGATTCCGCTTTGGGGAAATTTGCTTCTTTATTTGGACTTGATTTTGTTGGTAATGCCTTGGGAATTGGTATTGCAATGGCTTTTGTGAGTATTCCGTTTTTAATCAACGCGGCTCGTGATGGTTTTGCTGCTGTACCAAAACGTTTGGAACAAGCTGCTTATTCATTGGGCGCATCGCCTATACGAACATTTTTCTCTGTTTCTTTACCCTTGGCATGGCGAAATATTTTGTCGGGTTTTATTATGATGTTTGCTCGCGGGATGAGTGAGTTTGGTGCTGTGGTAATTGTAGCTTATCACCCTATGACCACGCCTGTATTAATTTATGAGTATTTTGGAGCTTTCGGCTTAAAATATGCACGTCC
>JALSLF010000557.1 GCA_026988445.1 Bacteroidales bacterium | reverse complement strand
TGCCAACAATAAAGGCGATGTTGTAGCCAAAAAAAGAGGCGAAATTCGTGCCCAAAAAGTAGTAGATAACCGTAATGATGAATTAGGGCAAACACAAACTTCAATCTTTTATCAAATTGGCGGGCACAGACTAAACGAAGGTATGACCCTGCAAGAACGCAAAGATGCAGGCATCGGTATTTCAGGAGGTTTTAGTTTTATAGGCGGTGGATTTGTTCATGGCGATATTAATGTTGGGCAATGGTTAGATATCCCTATAAAACAATTTAAACTCTATGGAGACTTATATTTTAGAGGAAAAGATTTGATTGCGCAAAGTCCCGTTGGTACAATGCCAATAACAGAAGAAAACTATTCATTCTCATCCTTTTCAATAGGTATTCAAAAAGAATATCCTTTTGCACGTAATTATCATTTCGGCTGGTTTGTTGGCTGGACAGGTGAAAGTGTCAGTTGGACGGATATGAATGACGGTGAAAGTTTATCGGCAAGCGGTATTAACTGGGGGCTTCAAATAGGTGCGAATCTGTTTTCGCCAAGTGTGCAATTAATTATGCGTTTCAATGGGCATAATTACGGTTCTTTATCTTATACTGCAGATAATGATACAGAATCGGTTGATACCGGTATTAATATGAGCGACATGTTTCCCGACCGCCGCTTCTTTGGTACAGATTTATCACTTAGAATTAACTTTTAGTCAAACTTATTAGGCTATTTATATTTTTCAATAATAGTTTACGTTTAAATAAATAAAATATTTTAACTCAAAATATATTAATAACAAACAATTTAATACTATGAAAAAATTAAACTTTTTATTGGTGGTGATTTTTATCATTTCCTTAGCCAATACCTCAGTTGCTCAGGTAAGAAAAGAATTTAAAAAGCTCTGGGCAAGTGATGTAAGCTATGAAGTTACCGTTGTCGGAATTGGTACAGACGGTACAAAACTCTTAAAAGTTTGGGGTTATGATAAAAAAGCGGATCTTGCCAAAATTGATGCTAAGAAAAATGCAGTGGCTGCATGCTTATTTAAAGGAGCAGTTGGGTCTCGCGATAAAGTGGTTAAACCCATTATCCCCGACCCCAATCAAGCCGAAGCTCATGCAGCTTATTTTGAGAAATTCTTTGAAACCGGCGGACAATACCTGCAATATGTGGGTATTACAAATGATGCAACCGGCAGAGACATTGTAAAAATGAAAAAAGGCTACAAAGTAGGGGTTGTTGTATCGGTGAACTACGATGCACTGCGCAAAGAAATGGAACGCCAAGGTATTGTAAAATCATTAAGTAATGTAATGGGTAAAGCAAAAAAACCAACCATTATGGTAGTTCCTTCTGATGCTTGGTGTATTCAACACGGTTATACCATGACTTTTAATAACCAAGGTAGAACCGAAACTTTACCCGATTACAAAGCAGCTTTACAAAACAATACCGATTTATTGTTAGTGATTGGTAAATTAAACACTTTAATGGCTGAAAGAGGTTTCCCTGCCAAAAACTTGGAAACCGAAATGAAAAACATTGAATCGCGTACTGCCGAAATGAACATGATGAGCAGTAAAGAATCAGGTGCTTCAATTGCTGAATCTCCTATTGATTTATTAAAGAGAACTGCAAAAGCCGATATAATTATTCAATTAACATGGTCGGTTAATAAGCAAGGACCTAAAAAATCAATAACTTTTAACCTGCAAGGTTTAGATGCTTATACAGGAAAACAAGTTGCAGGTGCACAAGGAACAGGAGAACCTTCGTACACAGCAGAGTTACCTTTATTACTCGAAGAGGCTGTTTTGGCACATCTTGATAATTTTAATGCTCAATTAATTCAACATTTCACGGATATTGCAGCTAACGGACGCGAAATATTGGTAAATATTCAAGTTTGGGATAATGCCGATATTGATTTAGAAGAAGAATACGATTACGATGGTGAAGATGATGAACTTATTGTTCACATTGAAAATTGGATAGCAGATAATGCTTACAACGGACAGTACAATTTATCGGATGCTACCGAAAATTTTGCGAAATTTGAACAAGTGCGTATTCCTTTATTTTATGAAAGAAAAGGAAAACAAAGAGCAATGGATGCTCGTCGTTTTGTAAATAATTTAAGAAAATTCCTCCGCCAAGAACCTTTTGAAATAGAATCAAAAGTATATATGCGCGGATTAGGCGAAGCATGGTTGATACTTGGCGAAAAATAAGCCGGATAAAACATTTATAATTTATAAATTTAAAATAATAAAAATGAAGAATAAAATTATTATCATATTATCTATTTTGATGCTAAACTTTAGCGGTTTTGCGCAAAATGATTTGGCTACCATCGATGATTTTGGCAGAATAGCATTAGCCCCTGTTCTACCAAACGATATGGGCGATATGCCCTCCGCTGCACGTAATTTGTTACTTACAAAATTAGGACAAATAGCTGCTAAAAACGGACTGGCTTCTGCCGCTGTTGAACCGCAGTTTTTAATTACGGCTACTGTTGATGTTATTTCAAAAGACATCACGCCTACTGCACCACCTATGGTTGCTATGAACTTGGAAATCAATATGTATATTGTTGATTATGTGAACAAAACAGTTTTTAGTTCTTACACATACAGTGCAAAAGGTGTGGGTAAAACCGATACCAAAGCATATATTCAGGGTATTAAAAACATCAACCCTAAATCATCTAAAATCAGAAGTTTTGTAAAAAAAGGCAAAAATAAAATTATTGAATATTACAACACCAAATGTGATGTGATTATCAAAGAAGCACAAGCCTTAGAAAGTGTACAAAAATACGAAGAAGCAATTACAAAATTAATCAGTGTGCCGGAAGTTTGCCAAGAATGTTATTTTAAAGCACTTGATGCCGTGGAGCCTATTTACAAAAAAATGATTGGTGAAAACTGTAAAGAAGATGTTACAGCCGCAAAAACGGCATTACAAAACAATGATATTGATGCAGCCAAAAGGTATTTGATGAATGTTCAGCCTGGTACCGAGTGTTTTGACCAAGCTGTTGATTTGGCAAAACAAATAAATAGTATGCAAATGGAGAATGCCATGGAACAAGGCGATTCAACAATGGTTGAAGAGTTTGTTTTGCAAGCAACCCCACCTGCAACGCGTGAAGAAAAAGTAGCTGCATATAAACAAGTAGGGCATGAATACGCTCAAACTGAAAGCAGTGAAGCACCTGAAGAATACGACTTAGAGTTTGTAGAAAACTACTAATATTATCATATTTGAATTGATGCGATGAGTTCATCGTATCAATTCACTAATTAAAATCATATATTATGAAATTTAACAATTACCTTAAATTATTCCTTGTAGCACTATTTTCAGTTTTGCTTACGCATACTTTTGCACAAGAAAAAGTAATTGAAAAAAGCAAAAAGAAAAAACCCGCATGGGTAAATGCTACCATTAAGGACTATATTATTGTTACAGGTAGAGGTAAAACCATTGACGAAGCAAAAGCACAGGTTTTGCCCGAAATTCGTACCGAAATTATGAACTCTGTAGCAATTTATGTTCGTTCGTCGAGTGAAATCACCATTGAAAATGAAAATAAAAACAATGTGATTAACACCATTGAACGCTTTAAAAATAAATCAACTTTGCAAACTGCAGATATTCCGGCTTTAAAAGGTCTTTCGTTAAATAAAGCCGAAGACTTCTACTGGGAAAAAATTATGGATAAGAAAACCAAAGAGATTACGGTAGCTTATCATGTAAAATATCCTTTTAGCGAAGCAGAAATGCAAAAAATTATCCGTGAGTTTGAAAAGCAAGATAAAGAGATGGGCGATAAACTCAATTCAATTGTTGATAATATTGATAATATTAAATCAATAGATGAAATATATACCAATATTAAAGAACTACAAAACTTGGCAGATTATTTTATGGATATGCGTAAAGAAAAAGCCGAAATGGGAATTATTCGCTTAAAAGATATGCTCAAATCAATAGAATTGGTTCCGATAGAGAATACACCCGGTAAATTGATTTATGCTTTTAAAATCGGTGAAAAGTATTATGCATCTTCTAAAAAGCCTAAATATAAAAACTCTGAGTGTGTTACTATTACATCACGCACAACAAAAGGCTATGAGCAAATAATTAAATACGAATATGAAGATTGTATGGAAGATGAACCCAATCAAATTACCGTAAAATATAAATTCGGTAATACACGCGTTGAAAAAACTTTTTATTTTGATATTACATCAAACAAAGTTCAAGCATTTGTGCGCGGTGATATTATTCTAAAAGCACTGGACAAAGATGAGAATAATGTAAACAGTTTCAAGCTGGATATGACACTTGGGTCAAAATATGATGCACCGTTTATTGTAGATAAAGTGGTTTTAAAATGGTCAAAATTACCACCCGTAACCATTAATAATGTAAACATGGAGTTTGCCGGTAAAGGAACTCATAATTTAATAATTACGGTAAATGAGCCTATTGATTTGAAAAAAACCAGTTCAAAAAACAAGTCTTCAATGGACGGAACTATATTTTTTAAGTCTAAAGCTACCGGAGAAACCAAAAGATATAACTTTTACGGTCAAAATGTAGAAACGGATTGGTAATTTTATCCATGAAAATTAACCAATTACATAAACAAAAGGTTATTTTCTCAAAGAACGCTTTACATTTATACAGAATTATAGATAAATTCGTTAATATTACAAAGGTTTTCAAATAGAAAATAAAATCAATAAATATTAATTAAAAACAATTTAATCATGAAAAAAGCATTAATTATTTTATCAGCACTATTCTTATTATTCAGTGTTGCACCTACCGATAGTTTTGGTCAAATCAAATCGCGTAAGGAATTAAAAAAAGAAAGAGCACAATTAAGAAAGCAAATCAAAGAGAAAGCAGTTAAGCAAGCTAGAAAAGAAGCAAAACGATTAGGTAAAGAAGAAGGTTGGAGAGTATTTCCGGGTGATAAGCCTTTAGAGAAAATGCTTGAAGACTCTTGGATGAAACAATATGAAATGAAGTATGATCCTGCAACAGGTGGCGAAACAAACGCTTATATTTGGGCTACAGGTAATGGTGTTGCAAAAACAAAATCAGCAGCAAAAATGCAAGCCATTGAATTAGCAAAAGTTGAACTGGCAGGACAATTAAAAACGCATGTTGCCGCATTAACTACAGCGAATATTGCCAATGCCCAACTTTCAGGTGTTGATGCTGAAACAGAGCAAAGTATTGTTCAGACTGCAAAAAACATTACTGCAGCTACTTTAACCCAAATTAAACCAACTGTTGTACTTTACAGAACCAAAATTCCGAAAAAAGAATTAAAGAAAAATAACAAACAACAATTGGCTCCGGGTACTGTTGAAGTACAAGTAATGTTATTCTATGATTTATATCAAGCTGATTTTCAAGCTCGTGATGCAATTAAGCAAGAGTTGAAAGAAAAATTAAAAGATAATGAAGCTGAATTGAAAAAATTAATGGATTTATAATCTGTTAAAACCCTTAATAAATAAGAGTTACTCTTTGAGTAACTCTTTTTTTATGTATTTATTTACAATTGATAAAAGTTTTCAAATAAGTTCAAAATATGATAAGAGATGCAACAAGAAATATACTGAGAGCATTTAAGAAAGTTTGAATAATCACTTTGAACCTAAAGGAAGTGTAAACCAAAATACAGAACCTGTATTCACTGAACTCTCTACTCCTATTTCGCCACCTTGAGCCTCAACCGCCAGCTTACAGAAAGTTAATCCCAAGCCGGTTGACCGTACCGTGCCGGAGTTTACCGCCTTAAACTGAACAAATTTATCAAAAATATGTTTCTGTTCATCTTTGGGAATACCAATTCCAAAATCCGTAACTGAAATACAGACTTTACGCTCCTCAATTTTTGAATTGATAAATACTTTACCTTTTTGTGGTGAAAATTTTATAGCATTACTCAATAAATTAATCAGTATTCGCTCTGACAAATCTTTGTCGGCAAAAACAATTAAATCATCATGAACATTATCAATTACCTCAATTTCAGAAATACCGGCAGAAAATTCGGTTTTGTCAATTGCATTTCGAACAATTTCTTTTAACTGTATCGTCTCTTTATTAAGAACCATCTTAGCTTCTTCCAATTTAGAAACATCCAAAATATCCGAAACCAAATGAAACATCTTATTAGCTGCTTCTTTTACCAATTTGTTTTCTGCCATATTCAAAACAATATTCAAAGGATTCTTTAAATCATGAATAATCATATTTGTCAAGCCATGCCTATATTCTTCCAACTCCTTTAATTTAGAATAAGCTTCGGAAACTTCTTCTGATTTAAGTTTGATTTCTTCGTTTTGATTTAATATTTCCGAATTTTTTTCAACTAAAAGTTTATGCGTTTTTTGTATCTTTTTTTTATCTCTAAAAAACGAAATGGCAAAAGACAGGGTAAGTATTAGCAACAATGCAATACTAATATTAATATAGTGCTGATTTTTAATATTTTGTTCTTTAAACTTGTTTTCTGCTTGTAAACGGCGGTTTTCCTGTTCTTTTTTTTCTGTTTCGTAAGCAACTTTCAAATTTGTTAATTCATGGGCTGATTTTTCTTTATAAAACTTATCGCTATATTGGTTGTACAATTTCATATAATGATAAGCTTCGCGATAATTTCCGGACAAAGCTAATGTTTGAGAAAAAATATCATAAAAATCAATCAATAATTCATTAGCATTTACTTTTTGCGCAATGGGTTCTACTTTATACAAATAAAATAAAGACTTTCCATAATTTTGCTCTTTATTATAAACCTTTGCTAAACCGATATAACCATACACAATTGCCCAGTTATCATTCACTTTTTCAGATAATTTGATTACTTCATTGTAATAAATCAGTGCAGAGTCCATATAATTAATATCCAAATATAAATCTCCCAAAGCAGTATTTATATCAGCAATTAAAGAATAATATACATCATTTTCGGCAAAATTTTTTGCTCCAAGTAAATAATATCGCGCAGAGTCAATCATTTTTTCATCGGAATACAATGAACCTAAACCCAACATAGTCTCTGCTAAAACAAAATTATAATCAGCCTGTTTAGCCAGCTTTAAGGCTTTATGAAAATATTTTTTCGCCGATTCATTATCCTCCATCTCCACAAAAATAGCCCCAAGTACATGATAAATGTGCGCTGCGGATTTAATATCTCCGGTCTCTTCATAGTAAGTAATTACCTTTAATAATATTTTTAAAGCTTCCTCATAATTTGATAAATTATTTAGTGTAATGGCATAGCTTTGCATTAATGAATATTTACGTGCTTGGTTTTCAAAAGGTGTGTACTCAAGTGCCTTCTTATAATACACTGCAGCATTATTATAATCTGCCTGTGAAGAATAAAAGAAACCATAAAAGTAATATGCATTGGATATCGCAGAAGAATCAAGAGAAGCTAATGATATAGCAATATTGCTGTCTGCCAGTTCCTGTGCTTTTGCTTGCATATTTTTACTTAAATAGTATTGAGAAAGACTGTATAAAGCTAAGGACTTAGCACGTGGATTATTATATTCTTCGACTAGTTTTAAAGCCTGCTGTGCATAAGAAAATCGTTTTTCAGGTTGCTT
>JALSLF010000556.1 GCA_026988445.1 Bacteroidales bacterium | reverse complement strand
CAGCACGAGTATTCTTCTGAGGGCGTAGTTTTATGAAAGTAATTTCTTCGCCAATCCAACTGTAAAAATCTTCTTTAAGGTTTATCCCCAAATATTTTTCAAGACGTGCTACATTTTTTTCATACTCTTTCAAGGCTTCGGGATTTTCACGTGCGTATTGGTCCATCAAGCTTAAATAAAACATATTGTAACTTTTAAACCCGATTGAAAGATACATTGCTGTTTGGTCAGACAGAATATTGAAAGCACGCATTTTTCCCGGCTTAACATCAGTTAGTGCACTAATATAAGAAGGTATTGAGTCAGGAACGGTATATCCGTAAAAACTAAGCTGTTCATCCTCTAAATTAATATGAAATAATGAAAATTTTAAGGCTTCGGCAAGTGCTTTGGTATATTCATCTGTACCTTGCATATACACATTCATAAAACGCGGCAATTCTTTATAATTAAAATATAATTTCAACAGCTTTCTTGAACTCAAATTATCACTTACATCAATTAAAATTTGATTATTTTCCCAATATTTACTGTCTTTTTGGTCAATTGATTTTTCAACTAAACTTGCCGTATAAGAGCCTACCAATAAATTATCCAAAGTGTAAAAATAAACGGTATTACTTACATCTTCATCATCAATAAATTCAATTATTTCAACATTATGGTATTTTCTTTTTTTAATATGGAAACCTTCAATAAGATTTAAAGCATCATCAAAAGTTTTAGAAATGGCTTTGGTTGATTGTAAATCAATAACAAATAAAAAATCGTAATCGATGCCCGAAATCATGTGTGCAGAAATAAGCATACTGCGATTACTTAAAAGTAAATCCATGGCTTTATTATTTGCCAAAAACTTATCCATCAAGTCTGCATACTCATTTATATCAGCAAAATAAGGATTTTTTAAAAGATATTGCCAAATTTTGCTTTCGGAGACGGCTGTCCAGCCTTTCGATAGATTTTTACTTTCAATTATAAACACCGGATCATTAGGTATTGCACTAAAATCGTTACGTATCTCGTGTTTTGCAAAATAATTGTTGTATATATAATATCCACCTCCGGCAGCGGCAAATAGTAATATTATGATAAAAAACCATTTAAAAAATTTCTTCATTTTTCAATAGAATTTATTGTTTGCATTTGGTAATTCAAATTTAACATAAAAAAACGTAATCAAAAATATTAGCCCTAAAATCTAAAAAAATCTTTTTGATTGTTATCTTTGCAAGCTGAATTTAATTGTAAATTATGGCACAAACATTTTTTATTATCATACTGGTAATTCTTATTCTTGAGTATCTGATTACCAGAATATTAGATTATTTGAACAGTAGCTGGCGCAGCAAAAAATTACCGGCAGAACTGCAAGGAATTTACGATGAAGAAAAGTATAAAAAATCGCAGGAATACGGCAAAGTAAACAGCAGGTTTGGATTAATCAGCGGAACATTTCATTTTATATTGGTATTATTGATGCTGGTTTTGGGTGGTTTTGCCTATTTTGATGAAATTGCACGTGGCTTTACGAATCATCCCGTTTGGGCAGCACTTATATTTTTCGGTATTTTATTTTTCTTGTCGGATATTATCAGCTTACCGTTTTCGTGGTACAGTACTTTTGTAATAGAAGAAAAATTCGGATTTAATAAAACCACCCTTAAAACCTTTATTTTTGATAAATTAAAAGGCTGGATGCTGGCAATTATTATTGGCGGGCTTTTGTTGGGTGCTATTATATGGTTATATTTTCAAACAAATGATATGTTTTGGATATACGCATGGATAACTATTAGCGTTTTTTCAATTTTCATGACCATGTTTTATTCAAATCTTATAGTACCGCTTTTTAATAAACAAACACCGCTTGAAGAAGGCGAATTGCGCGATGCAATTGAAGAATTTAGTAAAAAAGCCGGTTTTAAATTAGATAATATCTATGTAATTGATGGTTCTAAACGTTCATCAAAAGCCAATGCCTATTTTACAGGATTAGGAAAAAAGAAAAGAATTGTACTTTACGATACTTTAATTAAAGATTTAAACGTTAATGAAATTGTTGCGGTTTTGGCTCATGAAATCGGGCATTATAAATTAAAACACACAATGGTATCTTTAATTTTATCAATTATCCAAACCGGAGTGATTTTTTATATTTTATCGCTTTTTGTAGGCAACAAAGATTTATCGCTGGCTTTGGGTGCAAAAGATTATAGTTTTGAATTAAGCCTTATTGCTTTTGGTATGTTGTTTAGTCCGATTTCAACTGTGCTTGGATTGTTTATGAATATTTTTTCGCGAAAAAATGAATATGCAGCCGATAATTTTGCAAAATCTTTTGGTTTGGGAAACGAACTGATTAATGCACTGAAAAAACTATCGGTAAATAACTTAAGCAACCTTACACCGCATCCTGCATATGTATTTGCATATTATTCGCACCCTACTTTGTATCAGCGAATTAAAAATATTAATAAATAGATTATTTTTTTATGTTAAAAGGAATTGGTTTAGGAATAGGTGTTACGCTCGGTATTTTAATTGCCATATTAACAGTAGCTTTTATTGTATTTATCATCGTGGTATTCTATCGGCGCTCATTACGCCGAAAATTCTCACTTGATTTATTTTTAAAATACCAGAAAGAACTAATTAAAAAAGAACGATTTGAAGAGTTGCGTGAAGTAAATCATATCATTGAACAATTAAAAAAGAAAGAAAAACCCAAAGAAATGTTTGAAAACTATAAGGTTGATGTAGATAGCTATTTTTATTGGACACCTACTTTTGATGGCGGAGAACGATTTATGCTCAGACACGATAAAAAAATTATTCGTAAAAAACCACTGTAAATTATTGCTTTGTTTATAATGTAATTTACAAATTACCAATCCGCCGGTTGTCGGACAAATTTTACTAATTATCTAATTTATGACCGCAGAAATAATTACTATTGGCGATGAACTGTTAATCGGGCAAATTGTAGATACCAATTCGGCATGGATAGGTAAACAATTAAGCCTTACAGGAATAAAAGTACATCAAATTTCATCCATATCAGATGATGAAAAACATATACTTCAGGCACTTGCAGAAGCCGAACAACGTGTAGATTTGGTTTTAATTACCGGAGGATTAGGACCTACAAAAGACGATATTACCAAAAAAACACTTTGCAAATATTTTAATACCCGTTTAATTATTCACGAGGATATTCTCGAAAAAATCAAAATATTTTTTGACCGGAGAGGTTTTAAAATGTCGGAAATTAATGTACAACAAGCAGCTTTACCCGAAAATTGTACAATAATTCCTAATCCCGTAGGAACTGCTTCGGGTATGTGGTTTGAAAAAAACAATACCGTTTTTGTTTCTATGCCGGGCATTCCGCATGAAATGAAACGAATTATGACCGATGGGGTTTTGCCAAAACTAAAAAAAGAATTTGATTTACCGGTAATTATTCATCGTACCGTTTTAACCTACGGAATTATCGAATCGGAATTATCAGACCAATTGGAAGATTTTGAAAAGAACTTACCCGAAGGGATGAAATTGGCGTATTTACCATCATTAGAACGATTACGCCTGCGGCTTAGCATCACAGGAAAAAATCGAGAAAAATTAGAAAAATTGTTGGACGAGCAAGTAAGCGAATTAAAAAAATATCTTGGGAATAAAGTTTTTGGCTTTGGCGATAGCAGTTTACAAGAAGCAATAGGTATTTTATTAAAAAAAACCGGACAAACGGTAGCTACCGCTGAAAGTTGCACAGGAGGAAACATTGCACATTTAATTACCGGTGTGCCGGGAAGTTCCGAATATTTTAAAGGTTCGGTAGTTGCTTATGATAACCGTATCAAACAAAATGTGTTGAATGTTAATGAACAAAGCCTGATTAAATATGGTGCAGTTAGTAAAGAAGTTGTAGAGCAAATGGCTTTAGGCGTACAAAAACTTATGAAAACTGATTTTGCCATAGCAACATCGGGCATAGCTGGACCCGGTGGCGGTACTGATGAAAAACCTGTGGGAACAACTTGGATAGCTGTTGCAACACCTAATGGCGAAGTTCATGCTAAAAAGTACGTATTTGGCACTCAACGCCAACAAAATATCCGTAGAGCAAGTGCAGTGGCTTTAAATAATTTACGAAAAAGCTTAATAGTTATTGAATAACTTCAACCTAAATTGAGCGATTATCTACTTCATTAAGCACCAACCTATTGATTTAAAAAGATTTATAAAAAAAAGACTCAAATACCAACCGGTATTCTTACTTTTTTTCTAAACTTTTTAATCTCAATATCTTGGCACTTCTTTTTGTACATAATCGCTCAATTTAGGTTCAAATCGTCCGTAAAGACATTTGAAGGTTTTTGCTTTTAAGAGTAAACGTTTTGAAGTCCTTGCAGACGTTCAAAAGTTTAAACTACGAAATCCCGTCCGTAAGGACATTTGAACGTTTTAATTTATTGTTATTGGGATATTATCTTTACAATTATTCAATCATTCAATCATCAAAATAATCTGCTGATAATTTTATATTTACGAGCATTAAAAAAGGTGCAATGCAATAAAACCACAAAAATACAAACTCAGTCTTGGGGACTTGCTCCGTAGATTATTGCCTTGCACCCTGTCGGAATATATTATGGATTAATAATTTGACCTATAAATATAATTGCATCCGTAGATTTTTCTTTAATAATAAAAACAAACGGACGATTAATAAATAAACTGTTGCTGATTTTTTGTTTTTTATTGTTCCTTTCTATTGATGTACTTTTCAAATTTGTATGGTAAACTATATTTTGTATAAAAATATTTTCTTTACTACTTATATTTTTCAAAGATAATTGTCTAATATCCTTAAAATTAGTATAAGCATTTTTTTCTATACTTTCTCTATAATAGCTAATATTTATTTCAGGAATAAAAACCGCCATTTTCAGTAAACGATAATTAGCACTAATCGTTTTAAGAATATAAGGATTTAATGTTTGAACAATCCTGTTTAATGAAAAACCGGTTTCCGGAATAATAAATAAAGCCGAAAACCTACCTTGTCCGATAGGTATTTCCACAACCTTCATGTAATCATCGCCATAGTAGTTAAAAACGGACTGGCAAATCAACATTTTAACAAATTTACTTTTATCGGGGCTTAAATAAAAGGGAGCTTCGCCAACATTTATTTGATTAGAAAAATTAAATTTTCCTTCTAAATTATTTTTGATATTTAACAATGTCTTTTTAAAATTCTTAAATTCATTACCGTTCTCATTAATGCGATAATAATCGGTATTTTTTAAAAATTCATTAAAACTCCCTGAAAATTTAATCGTCTGATTGAAATTAAGCGCTACTTGACTGTTTATTTTCAATCCGGTATCGTAATTTAAAATCCGCTTATTAAAATTAATAAGCTCATTGCTTGCTCCATTCTTATCAAGATTATTTGTGGTATTTGAAGCATATAAAACCAAAGCAGAAACTGCATTTGCATTTAACGGCGAAATTACCATATTTTCTGAATGCTTTTTATGCTCAGCTTTAAATACGCTAAAAGCATTACTATTTGTATGGGTTATAATTATATTTTGATTCTCTTGAACAATTCCTTTCTCAGGCACAACAATGTTGTCTTGTTCAGGCGAGCAAACAACCAACAAGCTTAAAATAAAAAATAAAACGGATATGTTAATTAATTTACGCATATCTTGCCAAAAGCTTTTATTATAGATGTAAAAACCGGGTAAAAGGATGCCCTAAATGTTTGATGTTTGACAAAAACACGGAATATTCTTATCAATGCATTATTTTTATTGATGAAATAATTCAGGTGTCTCTGTAAAAGCTATCAAATTTTACAAACTATCTTTTATCGGGCTTTTGTTTATATGCACTAATTTAACATTGAGTACCCCTTTTACTTTTTGAATTTTTTCAATCAAACGAACAGGTACTTTGTCATCAGACACATAAAATTCAATCAGCCCGTAAAACATATTTTTTTGGGTATCAAAATGTATAGAACGAATATTTACATCAATTTCAGAAGAGATTAATGAAGTAATTTTATTGGCAATACCGGCTTCGTCTGTACCATGAAGTTCAATTCTTTTCAACTGCGAAATCATTTTACGGGGAGTCCACTGTGCATTAATCAGTTTTGAACAAGTAATTTTTTTATTTTTAAGCAGTTCAGGGCAGTTTGCTTTATGAATTTTAATTTTTCCGTTTTTCAACTCACAACCGGTTATTTTATCTCCGGGTAAAGGCTTACAACATTCTGCAATTTCAACAAAATTTTGAAGTTTTAACTCATTAATATCTATTTCATTATTATTTAATTTTATAGCATTTTTAAGAGCTTCCGTATCAGAAAATTGAAATTTCCAAAACTTAATTAAGCGGTCGGTTGATTTTTCGATTAATATTTTACTCAGTTCTTTTTTATTTATTTTTTCACTGCCTATTTGATAATAAAGTTCTTTTTTGTTTGGTAATTTATAATGTTTCAACAGGTTATTTATGACCTTAGTATCTACCAAGATATTATTTTTGGCGATTAAATATTGCATTATTTTTTTTCCTTGCCGGATATTTTTTATCCGTTCCTTTTTAAAAATTTTATTCAGCGCTTTTTTGGCTTTACTCGTATTTACAAAATGGTACCACTCTTTACCCGGCTTTTGATTGGATGATGTAAGAATTTCTACAATATCGCCGCTACTTAAGCGATGGTTTAAAGGCACTACACTGCGACCAATTTTTGCACCAATACATTTAAAAGCCAAATCGGAGTGAATTTCAAAAGCAAAATCAAGAACAGTAGCATCCTTTGGCAGGTTAATAATTTTACCTTTAGGTGTAAAAACCAATATCTCGGATGAAAAAATGTTTAGTTTAAAGCTGTCAAAAAAATCCAGCTCACTTTCATACCTGTTGTTTAATTTCTCTTTAATTTCATTTATCCAAAGGTCTAATTCATTCTTTTTATCGGTAATGCCTTTATATTTCCAATGGGCAGCAAAGCCTATTTCTGCCAGCTCATTCATTCTTTTTGAACGTATTTGCACTTCAACCCAACGGTTACGGGGTCCCAATACCGTTAAATGTAAAGCTTCGTAACCATTTGGTTTGGGCGAAGTTACCCAATCTCTTATCCTATCGTTTTTGGGCGGATACAGCTTGGCAATAATAGAATAAATCTTCCAACATTCATCAATTTCTTTTTCCGGTGAATCGGGTTCAAAAACAATTCGGATAGCAAACAAATCATACACTTCATCAAAGCTTACATGCTTTTTTTTCATTTTTGACCAAATAGAATAAGGCGATTTGGTTCGCCCGCTAATATCGTATTTTATTTTGTGTTTGGTAAGTTCTCTAATTATCGGTAAAGCAAAATTGGTAATAAATTGTGTCCTTTCTTTTTCGCTACCTGATATTTTATGTTCAATTTCATTATAAATTTCAGGATGTCTGTATTTTAAACTTAAATCTTCTAACTCACTTTTTATATTATAAAGTCCTAAGCGATGCGCCAAAGGAGCATAAACATAAAGCGACTCTGTAACGGTTTTAATTTGTTTGTGTTTGGGATAATGTTCAATTGTACGCATATGGTGCAAGCGGTCGGC
>JALSLF010000555.1 GCA_026988445.1 Bacteroidales bacterium | reverse complement strand
TATTTTGATTAATTTTTAGGTTCTTGTTAAATTAAGCGAGTGCACAATTTAGCTAAGCACAAACCTACAAATATTTTAAACTACACAGCATCCAAACAAACACACAACAGGTACTACTCACCAAGTTCCGCTACAAAAATATACTCTGCGGAAAACTAATTTGTTGCATACAATCCATCGCAAACGAATCGGTCATTCCCGAAATATAATCACTAATTATTTGTTCGGGATTATTTTCATTCAAATAAAAATCATGCATCGATTGTAAATAATCGCCAAATTCACGTTCAAATTTCAAATCTAATTTTGCATACCTTTTATAATCTTTTTCGTATCGCTCATACAAAACAAGCAAATAATCAAACAAAGCATAAATAATTTTACCGGCAACAATACGGTTACGCACTTTTTTATCATGTAAATAAATTCTTTTATAATTAAAATCTTTTAAAGTTTTAAGTTGTACAAATATTTTGTCCGAAAAACCGATTTGCTGCTCATTTTTTGATGTATTAATAATATTATTTACCAAATTATCAATAATTTGACTATTATTATCACCCAGTTTTAAACGTACTTTAAGCGGAATATCCTTACGTTTAATAAATCCTGCCGTAATTGCATCTTCAATATCTCTGCCCAAATAGGCAATTTTATCCGAAAAACGAACAATACACCCCTCGTAGCTGGCAGGCTTAATTTTCCGGTCGTGCACCAAATCCAATTTTTTTTCCGTATTATCCGGAATTAAATACTGTTCAAAACTTTCACCATTGTGCGAAATGATACCATCCTTTACCGCATAAGTTAAATTAAGCCCTTGTCCGTTATTAGCTAAATATTCTACCACACGATAACTATTCACTTCGTGAATAAAACTATTACCACCGCCTAATCGTTTATTCAAAAAATACTCACCTTCGTGCCCGAAAGGCGCATGCCCCAAATCGTGCCCCAAGCCAATAGCAAATGCCAAATCGGCATCTAAATTCCAAGCAAATTGATTTAAACCCAAACAAATTGATTTTGCAATAGTGGCTACATGCAAAACATGTTCAATACGCGTACAAACATGATCATTTTCGGGAGCAAAAAATACTTGTGTTTTGTGCTTTAAGCGTCTGAAAGGCAAAGAATGAATAATTGCCGTTTGGTCGCGAAAATAGGCACCCCGTATCGGAGCTTCCTTTTCGTGCCTACGCTTTAAATAAATTGTATCAGATAATGGATTCTTCATAAAAATCTTTCTAAATAAGGTTTAAATAAGAGATACGGATATAAATATAAACATAATTTTATAATTTTACACTTCCTAATTCTGTATGTTCAGAAAGCTAAACCACATTATTATGAATAAATCAAAACTACTTAATACACTTTTATTAATAATTGTATTAACAAGCATATCCGGTTTTATCTATACAAATTCAAATACAAAAACCATCAGTATTGAACCTGTAAAAAACAATGTATTAAACAATAAATCAAGTAATTATCACAAAAAAAGCAATTTAACGAAAAATTTAAAAGATTTTCCTGCACCCAAGCAATATTGTTTAACTTGCCATGACGGATTAGCACCTATTCGCGAGCATAATTCCAAAATGATGCAAAAAATTTATGAAAAAGGTGCAAAAATGGGCGACCCAAACGGCTGCATTGTTTGCCACAAAGGAAATCCTGCCGAAACAGCCAACAAAGAAAAAGCCCACGGAACGGATTTTATCCGTTTTCCTGCTTCGCCTTGGGTAGCTGATAAAACCTGCGGACAATGCCACGAAACACATACCTACAACACCCACCGAAACCTGATGCAAACCGAAGCCGGTAAAATTCAAGGTGCTCTTTGGGGCTGGGGGGCTACGCTCGAAGGCTCAAAAGTTATCTACGGAAATTACGATATTGACGACCCCGATGGCACTATTCCGAATTTTGGTACCGAAACATACAAAACATACATGCACAATTTAGCTAAAAAGTATCCTGATGTTTTTCCTAATCACTTAAAACAATTGCCCGAAGCCGATCTTGCAAGCATCAATGAACATCCCGAACAAGCCGTATTAACTTACCTGCGCTCCGAATGTTTACGTTGCCATGTAGGAGTGCGCGGCAAGCAACGCCGCGGCGATTATCGCGGAATGGGCTGTGCTGCTTGTCATATCCCCTACTCTGACGAAGGATTGTACGAAGGGAAAGACAAAAGCATCAGCAAAACAGAACGCGGGCATCTCTTAGTGCACAGCATACAATCATCACGTAAAGTGAAAGTAACTGTTGGCGATAAAACCTATTCGGGTATTCCCAACGAAACTTGCTCAACCTGTCATAATCGCGGCAAACGGATTGGAGTTTCCTATCAAGGTATGATGGAAAGTCCTTATACTACAACATGGAACGACGATGGCAGTGACCAGTATAAATTACACGGAAAAAGATATTCCTATATTCGCGATGATGTTCATCATAATCCCGATAATGGTAAAAACAATCCCGCAGGCGGCATGCTTTGTCAAGATTGTCATACTACAACTTCTGTACACGGCAATGGAAACATTGGCGGAACCACGCTTGCCGAAGTAGAAATTGAATGTGCCGACTGCCACGGCATCCCCGATAAATATCCTTGGGAATTACCCATCGGCTATCAAGATGAATATGAACTAAAAACAACCGGTAGCCCACGCGGACTAACAAAAGATTTGCCCGAAGAACAAAAATTTGCAACGGTTTACCCGCCTCAAGACGGTTATTTAATCTCTGCACGCGGAAATCCATTAGGCAATGTGGTAAAAAAAGGTGATGAAGTAATTTTACATTCGGCACGCGGCTTCGATTTAAAAGTACCGATTTTAAAGAAAATCAAAGAAAATAATTCGTGGAAACATCCTGAAAAAGCCATTACCGCCATGGTAAATATAGGAGCACATATTGAAAATATGGAATGCTATGCCTGCCATTCTACTTGGGCACCACAATGTTACGGTTGTCATGTAAAAATTGATTATTCGCAAAACAAGCAAGCACGCGATTGGTTAAAAACAGGAAGTATGCACTTTTTAAACGGCGAAACCGCCGAAACACATTTTGGAGCACCTTTGCAAGTTTTAAAAGGAAAAGCCACCGAAAGTCGCTCTTATACCCGTTGGGAAGATCCTATTTTGGGCATAAACGGTGAAGGACGCGTTACACCTATTATTCCCGGTTGCCAACAAATTACCACAGTAATAGGTACTAATGGAAAACCTATTATTGTAGAAAAAGTATGGCGTACTCCTGCCGGAACAGAAAATGGTGGTGATGAAGGACAAAGAGGCATAGATATGAGCCCCGCTCAACCTCATACAGTAAGTGCCGAAGCACGCGATTGTGCTTCCTGCCACACCAATCCTAAAACACTCGGTTATGGAATAAATGGCGGTAAATATATGCAAGGATACGATAAAGATCGCTATGCCGATTTACGTGATAAAGACGGTAACCCTATTGCCAAAAATTCTCGCCCGCAATTTTCTAAAATGGAAGATTTACCTATTGATTTATCACAGGTAGTAACCCGCGATGGAAAACAATTGCAAACCGTTGGACATCATTGGCCCCTCTCCGCCCCGCTCTCACAAGACCAGCGTGAACGAATGGAACGTGCAGGAGCTTGCATAGCTTGCCACCAAGATATCCCCGACGGAAATATAGCAATGAGTATTATTTCTGCCGCCGGAAATAAATTGGGAATGAGCCCTCATACAGATATGGAACATAGCAAATTGTTAAATAAAAGCATTAATTTAGCAGCAATTGTCCAAATATTAATTCCTGTTTTATTACTAATGGGCTTAATTGTAGGATGGTGGATAAAAAGAAAAAATAAATTAAAAAAGTAAAAAATTAGATGAAGTATTTATTATTTGACACAGAAACTACCGGATTACCAAAAAATTGGAAAGCTCCGGTTACCGATGTAGATAACTGGCCACGTATGGTACAAATAGCCTGGCTGATGTTCAATGAAAATGGTGAAGAAATTGACCGGCAAGACTATATCATAAAGCCCGAAGGATATACTATTCCTGATGAAGCAGCCAAAGTACACGGTATAACTACAGAAAAAGCTATTGCCGAAGGTAGAGATATTACGGAAATTTTACAAAAATTTGCCAATGCCATTGCCGAAACCGATTTTATAGTAGCTCATAACATCAGCTTTGACGAAAAAATTGTAGGTGCTGAATTTGTTCGTAAAAAATTTAGAACCAAATGGTTTAGCAAAAAACAAATTTGCACCATGAAGGCTTCAACCAAATATTGTAACATACCCGGAAACTATGGACCTAAATGGCCTAATTTAACTGAATTACATACAAAATTATTTGGTCATGGTTTTGAAGAAGCGCATAATGCCGCTGCGGATATATCAGCAACGGCTAAATGTTTTTGGGAGCTAAAACGTTTAGGTGTTATACAAAATTAAAAAAGGCGGGTAACCACTCCCGCCTTTAAGCTTTAACCTAATTATTAACCTAGACTTTTAACCATTATGAAAAAAACTATCTTATTGATTGCACAACAAAAATACAATGAAATTATGTTAAGAAATTTTAAAAAAAGTTAAAAATTGTTAAACAAGTTTAACCCTAATTTTTTTCATAATATTTGCAATACTCTGTTAAGCCACATTCATTACATTTGGGTTTGCGCGCCAAACATACATACCTGCCATGTAAAATCAACCAGTGATGCGCCAAAGGAATTAAATCCTCAGGAATATGTTTTACCAATTGTTTTTCCGTTTCCAAAGGCGTTTTAGCATTTGTAGTCAATCCCAAACGTGCCGAAACCCTGAAAACATGAGTATCAACCGCCATAGCAGGCTGATTAAACAATACAGAAGCCAATACATTAGCGGTTTTTCTTCCAACACCCGGTAATTTTTGTAATTCTTTAACATCCTCAGGCAATTTGCCTTCAAAATCATCAATAATCATCCGAGCCATTCCCACCAAATGCTTTGCTTTATTATTCGGATACGAACATGATTTTATATAATCAAAAACCTCTGCCTGTTCAGCCTCTGCCAAACTTTTAAAATCGGGAAAACGCTTAAATAAATCTACCGTAATCACATTTACCCTTTTATCCGTACACTGTGCCGATAAAATCACGGCAACAATTAATTCGTACGGTGAGCGATAGTCTAATTCAGTTTCTGCAACAGGACGGTGTTCTTTAAAATACTCAATTATCTTTTCAAAACGTTCTTTCTTTGTCATAAATTTTGCTTTAAGCATCAAAAATAAACATTTAAGCTAAATTCAGCAAAACAGTACTTATCCATTATTCAGAAAAAACCTCAAAACACAACTAAAAATCAGCATGCAAACCAAATTCAAAGCCCAAACCATTATATAAAGGTAGAAAACTATTTAACCTACGTGTGGCATAATCGGGATAACGAACATCTGTGCCCAAAATATTTTGTGCCTGCACATAAAACAAAAATTTTTCAACATTCAAAGTATTAAATAAGGCAGACAGATTAACACTTAATTTTGCCGACAACAAATTAAAATCCTTAGGAACTTTATTTACATATAAAACATCAGGATTAAGCACAGTAACCTGAGTAGTTTTCCCGAAATAAGAATTAAAAACCCCCATAGATAAAACACGGTTTTGATACTGCACACCGATTTTAGCCATCAAATTAGGATGTAATCCGGCATTTTTAATTCCTCTATCATTATAATTCTCTTGCCATGTAAAAGAGCCCTTAGTAGATAGGTGCTTAGATAGTGCAGATTTCCATTCCAGCTCAATACCATAAAAACGATAAAAACCCTCTTCATTAATGTATTTTAAATACCCTCCGCCAACAAGGCTTGTGTCAATAAACAATTTGCGACCAATTAAATCATCCATTAAACTATAATATCCTGTTAAAGAAACAAAAGTTTTCCGGGTATGTAAAAATACTTGTAGCTCGGTAGTTTGAATAATTTCGGGCTTCAACTCATTATTCCCTCTAAATACAGGCAAGTCAAACGATGTTTCTAACGGATAACCGTTTCTAAAGGCTTCACTAAAGAGTAGTTTTAAGCCCAATTTTTTGGTAAAATTTGCAATGAAACCGGCTCGAGGCGATAATCGGGCAGTGATATATTCCGGTTTATTTAATTGTAAGCCGGCAATAAAATGAAACTTAGGCAATATGGAATATTTCAACTGTGCATAAGCACTTATTGTGTATTTTTCATCATCAAAAAAACGAATTCCATGATGAATATTATTTTCTAAAAACAAACCACTGATAAGATTAAAATTATCAACAGGCTGGTAATTCAATGTACTTTCAAAATTCAAACTATACGCAAACACATCTACATCAGTACTTTCTAAAAATTTATGCGATTGAAAAGCCACATTATTACGCCATGACAACTTTTTATTAAAATCTTTTTTATAGCCTAAATCAACACCTACCGACTGATGATTATTATGCGGAAAATCACTATTCAAATCCCAATTATTAGTTACCGGGTCCAAGCCAAATCCCACGCTTTCAACATAATGAAAGTTTAATGAAAAATCTTTATATTCAATCCCTAAAAAAGCACCCAAATTGCGTTTATCAAAATTTGCCGTACTATCCACACCCAAATAATCAGTAAAAGAAAAAACAGGTCCATCCGTAATATAATTACTAATGCCCAGTGTAAATTTAAAATCCTCGTTCTTAAAATAAGCCGACAAATCTTGTTTAAAAGTATTTCTGTTTCCTAATCGCATATCCGCCGAAACATCTACCCCATCATTGTCCATTGTTTTTGTAACAATATTTATTACAGCCGAAAAAGCACACGAGCCGTATAAAACACTACCCGGACCACGAATTACTTCAATTCGTTCAATAATATCAATCGGAAAAGAATTATAAAAAGCACCGTTCCACCCGCCCGAAATTGGGTCGCGTACCGGTCGCCCGTTAATCATCAATAAAGTATGGTTATCATAAGGAGTTACCGACTGGGCACGAAATGCAACAACATTTTGCTCAAAAACATTCGGACTTAGCAAAATCGCTCCGGTTATACGATTTAAAATATCGCCCAAATTATTTGCGGCATACCCTTGAATTTCTTCTTGGCTTATAATGGTAATTATACCCGGAGCATCTTCCAATGCCTCCGCCGACTTTGAAGCCACAGAGATTTTAACATTCAACAATTCTTCAAATGATAAATCAAACAAATCGTCGGTTAAACTACTATCTGCCTGAGATAAAATCAAATGCGCATTCAATAAAATTACTAATGCAAAAAGCAATTTCTTTTTCATTGACATCAAAAAGGGTTAAATTCAGCATCTTTTCGACAATATAGAAAAAATATTTTAAATACTACCGTTTTTTCAACCGGAAAAATAATAATCAGGGCGGCAACGGGCTTTCCGCTTGTAGTCCTCAACTAAAAAACCACAAAACTAATTCCGTAAAAGGAGCTTCCGCAGGTCGCTCTTTTACGGAAAGTTTTGTAAAGTTTTTTAGTTTGCGGGCTACCGCTGCAATCCCTGCCGCAACACGCCACAAGCAAACACTGACTTGTAAAAACTCATCACCGTATCCCCCACCCCGTATTAACAGCCGGAAACCAACAACCAGTTACCAGCTACCAGTTA
>JALSLF010000554.1 GCA_026988445.1 Bacteroidales bacterium | reverse complement strand
AGTTTTGCATCTTTGTAGCTTAATCCGGCTTCTACCCAATCCGAATTATCTTTAACCGATTTATGGATGGCTGAAAATATTCTCACTGCCTCATTTTTAACTTTTAAATAAGTTTCTGTATTTCGCGCCCCCTGACCAATAAAAACAGCAAAAAATGAAGCGTCTAAACCACCTTCTTTCATTCTCGGATAATCAACTTTTAAACCGGTGGTGTAAACATTATGTTTTTTCGATAAGTCTATATTTTTATATAAAATATTCAATGGTGTATCACAATGCGAATCTAATGTTAAAATTTGAGAATGGATTTTGCCGGCTCGCTTTTTCAAATCATTGTCGTTCATAAAAAATAAAGGGGATTTAAATCCTGCCAAAGCACTATAACTAAAGGCAGAAAATGCAGTTAGATAAATAAAATTTCGTCTTGATATCATGTTTTAAAAACAAATTTATACTTTATTCTGTAATATCAGATACTATTTTACTCTTTAAACAAAAATAAAAATTACGGTAAATAGCTTATACGCTATCTTAAAATAGCATTATTTAACATATATAATACAAATTATTATTTAAAATTACAACAAACAATTTATCCTTAAATAATACTTTTTTTTAAAAAAAATAGAAAAAAAATATGTTTTTCAGCAATGATATATACGATTTATAAAATTTTCCGTATATTTACCTGAAAATATTCAACATGTGGTTCCTTTATTTTATGTCGTAATAAAAAGCAAGAATAGTATAAACTAAAAATATGTATGACATCTTACGGTATTACGTCTTACGGTAAAGTATTACATGTTTATTTATTAATCTATTTATTATTAACCAAAACTTTATTTTATGAGAAAAATCGTGATTTCAACCCTAATACTTTTATTAGTATTTGGAACAGGGTTGAATGCTCAGGAACGAACAGTTACAGGTAAAGTAACTGATGCCTCGAACGGATCCGGTTTACCCGGAGTAAACGTTGCAATTGTGGGAACATCCCAGGGAGCAATTACCGACATGGATGGTAATTATTCAATTAAAGTGCCCGGAAATGATGTTTCACTAAGTTTTTCATTCATCGGTTATACAACACAAACAGTAAAAGTTGGTAGCCAAAAAGTAA
Source organism: Bacteroidales bacterium (assembly GCA_026988445.1). Classification (GTDB taxonomy): domain Bacteria; phylum Bacteroidota; class Bacteroidia; order Bacteroidales; family NBLH01; genus NBLH01. The sequence goes on along the minus strand of JALSLF010000554.1, from coordinate 6,558 downwards.
TTAATGTATCCTTATCTGCTACGGATGTAGGTTTAGCCGAAGTTGTTATTGTAGGATACGGTGAAATGAAAAAAGAAAATTTAACCGGTGCCGTATCCACCGTTGATGTAGCAAAAACACTCGAATCAAAGCCGCTTGCCGATGTAGGAAGGAGCCTGCAAGGTACTGTTTCGGGTGTAACCATTACCTACGGCAGTGGGAACCTAAATGAGGCTCCCAATATTAAATTAAGAGGTTACGGCTCAGTAAACGGGAACAGTGACCCACTAGTACTTATTGATGGTGTTGAAGGGAAATTGACAGATATTAATCCCGAAGACATTGATAAAATTTCTGTTTTAAAAGATGCTGCATCAACATCAATCTATGGAGCAAGGGCAGCCTTTGGAGTAATATTAATCACAACTAAAAAAGGTAAAAAAGGCAAAACAACGGTAAACTATTCTAATAATTTTGCCATGAACATACCAATTTTCGATATTAAGCCGGCTCCAATGAATTATTTGATGGATGCGATTCATACCGCAAAAGAAAGAAACAATGGTGGTGCACCCTTTGCTTTTGGTATGGGTGGTGATGATTGGAGACAAAGAAGTATTGATTGGGAAAACCAATACGGATATCTTGGCAGCAGTATGACCAGTGATGTTATGGTTGAAGGTCGAGATTTTGAAGTGATTGGAGGTCAGTTTTACTCGTATAGATCTTGGGATGTTTTTGACCAAATTCTTGCAGACAAATCTTTTGCTCAAACCCATAATGTTTCTGTTAGCGGGGGTTCGGAAAAAGTCCGTTATAATTTGTCTTACGGATATAATGCAAAAGAAGGCCTGTACAAAGAGAACACAGAAACGTATAATCGAAACACTTTTAACGGTAATGTAATAGCAGATTTAAGCGATTGGGCTACTATAAATTTCAGGACACTTTATACAAAAAGAACTTATGAAGAACCTTTTAACTACCGTTCAAGCACTTTAGGTTATCTTTTTTATGCGCTAAGATGGCCCAGCAATTTCCCCTACGGAGTTTCTGACGGAACTTATTTTGGCGCTCCGGAAGGAAGTAGTTTTATTGGACCTATTGGTTTTTTAAGAGAAGCAAACAGAAATAGGTTTGAAAGGGATTTTTCAAAGAACACATTAGAACTAGTACTTAAACTTTTAGATAAAAATAAACAGTTAATTAACTTTACAACCAACTTTTCATATTCGCATTCAGCAGATGTAAATCATGAAAAAGGCGGTTCTGTTCCTATGATAAATTGGTGGAGTCAAGGAAATCCTCCACAATTTGATCCTGTTTACTATTCAACCAGTACTGCGCGCAATCAAACTACTTACAGAACTATAAATGAAGAATTGTATTCATTGAATTCTTTTGTGAATTATTTGAATACAAAAAAGGAAGGACACACATTTTCCGTATTAGGTGGTATGAATGTTGAAAAAAGTAATTATTTATATATTTATGCAAAAAAACCATTTTTATTAGATCCTAATTTACCCGAACTTGCTTTAGCAACTGGTGATGCCAGTGCGAGCAATGCAAAAGAATCATGGAGTGTTTTGGGCTTTTTTGCACGTTTTAACTATAACTATAAAAATAAGTTATTGTTAGAGGTAAATGGCAGAATGGATGGTTCTTCAAGATTCCCAGCCGGAGACCGTTTTGCATTTTTCCCATCAATGTCTGCAGGTTATAAAATATCAGAAGAAGAATTTGCAAGTAATATTTTACAAGCAGTAAGAATAAGCAATCTTAAATTCAGAGCATCTTGGGGACAAGTTGGTTATCAGGATGTTGGACAATATGCTTTTGTACCAACCATAACAAGTACCAATGCTTTTTGGATTACCAACAGTCAATTGGAAAAAACATTCAACAACCCTAAAGCTGTTTCACCTTCTTTAACTTGGGAAACTATTGAAACCTTGGACTTTGGTTTAGATGTTGGATTGTTTAATAATCAAGTTGAATTAATTTTTGATTGGTACGAGAGAACCAATAAAGACATGCTGGGTCCCGGCGAACAATTACCTGTAGTTTTTGGAGCTTCGGTTCCACAAGTAAACTCCGGTGAATTAAGAACACGCGGTTGGGAATTTACTCTAAATGCCAAACATCATTTTGGAAATGATTTTAATGTATATTTAACCGGTGTACTTTCTGATGCAACTGCAGAAATTACAAAATGGAACAATGAAACCGGAATTCTTTCTGATTTTTATCCCGGTATGAAATTAGGCGAAATATGGGGATTTGAAACCGATAGATTATTCCAAGCCGATGATTTCAATACAGACGGTTCTTTAAGAGATGGTATTCCTGTTCAAGACCCAAATATTTATTCATCAGGCTTTAATTTAGGTCCCGGTGATGTAAAATATGTAGATCAAAACGGTGACGGTGTAGTTGACAAAGGATCTTTTACCAAAGATGATCATGGAGATTTGGTAGTAATTGGAAACACAACCCCAAGATACGAATACAGTATTCGACTTGGTGCAGACTTTAAAGGCTTTGACTTAAGTATTTTATTTCAAGGAATTGGAAAAAGAGACTATTGGGGTATTGGAAACGTAGCTATTGCAAATTTCCACTACGATAATTTGTTTGATTATCAAACAGATTACTGGCGCGAAGATAATACGGATGCTTTTTACCCCAGACCTTTTGCATCAAATTTGGCAACTTATATCCCAAATACTCGAAACATAGGTCGTTTGTTAACGCCGGGCGGATATATGAATATGAGCGGTATAAATAATTTGGTACCTCAATCAAGATATCTTCAAAATTTATCTTATTTCCGCCTGAAAGATTTAACTTTTGGTTATACTGTGCCGACAAGAATATTGCAAAAATATAAAATCGAAAAAATAAGAGTTTATTTTGCTGCTTATAATGTATGGGAATGGACTGGCTCATTTATACCGGTTGATCCTGAATCTAGCATTAACAGTCACTCTTCTTACTCGTTCTATGGTACTAACCTACCGCAAACAAGAAGCTTTTCATTAGGATTACAATTAACATTTTAGAATTATGAAAAAAATATTATTTATACTGACAGTAATTGTTTTTTCCGCTTGTGGAAAAGACTTTTTAGATATTCAACCCGAAACAGAGTTTACGGACGATAATTTTTGGACTAGTGAATCAAACTTAGAGTCCTTTGCTTATGGATTATACAATAATTTTAAAGGATATGGTAATGGCGGTTTCTTCGGTGGTGATCACTTCTTTTCCGTAAATAATGACGATGTTATCGCTTTGGATGATCGGATAGAACTTGATTTCCCAACAACTGTCCCTGCAACATCATCAGGCACAGAGTGGACATGGGACCAAATTCGTAAAGCCAATACATTGATTGACGGAGCAGAAAAGGCTACGGTTGATGAAGCTACAAAAAACAAATATATTGCTATAGGACGTTTTTTCAGAGCTTACCTGTATTGGGAAAAAGTAAGAACTTTTGGAGATGTTCCTTATTACGATAAAGTTTTAAGCAACAGTGATCAAGAGGAATTGTTTAAAGCAAGAGACCCACAAACTTTTGTTGTTGGAAAAATAGTTGAAGATCTTGATTTTGCAATTGCAAATCTTCCTGATGTGGATGATAAATTACATGTAAATAAATGGACTGCCTTAGCCTTAAAATCAAGAATTTGTTTGGCAGCAGGCACTACATTTAAATATCATAATATTGATGCATCTATGGCAACCGAATTGCTACAGGCTTCGTATAATGCATCAAATACAATTATGCAGTCAGGTATGTTTCAACTTAGTGACAGTTACGTAGATCTTTTTGCCAGCGAAGATTTATCGGCTAATCCTGAAATCATTATGTTTAAAAAATATAATGAAAACATGCGTCATAGTATCCACAGTTTTATTTTTCATGAACCATTTTTCGGTTTCTCTTATTCAGCTGTTTCTTCATTTTTAATGGCTGACGGAAAACCGATACGATATGATGGCTCAACACATCCCGGTTATACAGAATGGGAATTTTCGACAACTGATACAATAAAAACAGCTTATACATCATATCCTGTTTATGTTGGTGCTGCCGATGGTCGCGATTTAAGAATGGCTAATATTATTGACACCACAAGACTTGTTTTCCCATTCAACAAAGGCGTACCCATGTATTCACCGGTAAAGTATGCAACTTATGAATTAATAAGAACTCAACCGACACAAGGTGTACAAGCTACTACCGATGCACCTATTTTCAGATACGGTGAGGTACTGTTAAATTATGCCGAAGCTGCTTTTGAATTGGGTACCATTTCGCAAGGCGATTTGGATAAAACAATAAATTTACTTAGAGCAAGAGCAGGCGTTGCTGATTTAACAATGGCAGTAGGTTTCAACGCTGATGACAGAGACCCGACCGTTGACCCCTTACTATGGGAAATTAGAAGAGAACGTAGAGTTGAATTAATGCTTGAACCATTTAGAAAATTTGACCTTTTAAGATGGGCAAAAGGCCCTTATTATGATAAAGAGGATAGTTTTTATGGTGTAAAAGTAGCTTCATCAGTTGTTTTTGAACAATCAATAAATGTTATAAAAACACCGGATGGTTATATATATGCACAAGCTGCATCTGACAGACGAACTCCCTGGAACGATAGAAAGTACTTGTATCCGCTCCCCGCTGATCAGATTACTTTAAACCCGAATTTAACACAAAACCCGGGTTGGTAAAGCTTTTTTTAAAAAAACGGCTGTTTATTCAGCCGTTTTTTTATACCCTCAAATCCTAAGTATGAAAAATAATATTTTACAAATTATTACAGCAAATTTCCTTTTGCTTACTTTTGCATGCGAAACTCATAAACAGCTATATATAGAAAGTTCAACACACAAAAATCAATTTTACCACCTCCGCACTTATAACGATTCGCTATTCAATAGTATTCAAAAAATTAACGTTCTTTCCATGAGCAAAAAAAAATTGAAAAAAACTTATTTTATAGATATTAGCTTTTCAGATTCCATACTACTAAAAACAAGTGTTTTAGCTGTAAAAAATAATGCAATTGTCGCCATAAATGGAGGTTTTTTTAATATGAAAAAAGGGGGAAGCATCAGTTACTTTGAAAAAAACGATTCTGTAATAAATTATACACAATATCCAAGAGCTAAAAGAGAAAAATTTGATTCTATTATCAATGGAGCATTAATCATCACCAAAAAGAATAAACTTAAAATAGAGATTGCAAAACCGGAAGATTTTTATAAAAAATCAAAAAAAGAACATACTGTATTACTTACAGGGCCAATACTCATAAAAAATTCTAAGCCTCAAAGCCTACCCAATATGTCTTTTACACATAAGCGTCATCCAAGGACATGCATCGGTTATTCAAATGATTCAATATTTTTTGTTACCATAGATGGAAGAAATAAAAATGCAGCCGGTATGAATCTATATGAAGTGCAAAGCTTTTTAAAAAATATGGGCTGTACTAATGCAATTAATTTGGATGGCGGAGGCTCAACAAGCTTGTGGATTAAAAATAAAGGAATAATTAATACGCCCAGTGATAAAAACGGTGAACGCCCGGTTGCAAATGCATTGATTATCAAAAAAAAATAAATCAATTTTGGTTTAAGAAGCCTAAAAATGTAAAATTAACACATTTACAAACTTAAAAATGTGAATTTACAAGTTTATCAATAATTTTTAAGTAATTTTTAAAGATGTTTTTATTACTTTTGCAATTCAAAAGAAAATAGAAATTATGATTGAAAATTACAGAAAACTTATTGAACAGGCTTGGAAAGATAATTCCCTTTTAGAAAATCAGGATACGCAAAATGCTATTAGAGCAGTAATTGAATTAATGGATAAAGGTAAATTGCGTGTTGCTGAGCCAATAGAAAACTCATGGCAAGTAAATGAGTGGGTAAAAAAAGCGACAATATTATATTTCCCGATACAAAAAATGGAGGTAATGGAAGCCGGAGTATTAGAATTTCATGACAAAATGAAATTAAAAACCGGCTACAAAGAATTGGGTATTAGAGTAGTACCTCATGCAGTTGCTCGTTATGGAGCATACATTTCAAGCGGAGTGATTATGATGCCTTCTTATGTTAATATCGGTGCATATGTTGATGAAGGTACAATGGTAGATACTTGGGCAACGGTTGGTTCGTGTGCGCAAATCGGCAAAAATGTCCATTTAAGTGGCGGAGTAGGCATAGGCGGAGTATTAGAACCGGTTCAAGCGGCGCCGGTAATTATCGAAGATAATTGCTTTATCGGTTCACGCTGTATTGTGGTTGAAGGTGTCCGTATAGAAAAAGAAGCAGTGCTTGGTGCTAATGTGGTACTTACCAAATCAACTAAAATCATAGATGTTACCGGAAATGAACCTGTTGAGTACAGAGGCATTGTGCCGGCACGTTCAGTAGTTATTCCCGGCACCATAAAAAAAGCATTTCCTGCCGGAGAATTTCAAGTACCCGCAGCTTTAATCATTGGCAAACGAAAAGCATCTACTAATTTAAAAACTTCACTTAACGATGCTT
>JALSLF010000553.1 GCA_026988445.1 Bacteroidales bacterium | reverse complement strand
AATTAAACTATCTTTGCTTAAATATTTTTTTGTGGTGTTAATAACATAATCAAAAGGTGATATTTGCTTGGGATAGAGCTTTTCAATCGTATTTTTATCCCAGTGGGTATCCCAATATTCTTGGCTCGAAGCTTTTCCTGTATATATTAACCGGTTATTTTCTTTATCGTAATAGCGTTGCATTAAAATTATTTTCTTTTTCTGTTGTAAGGTAAAGATGCTAAATATATTTAGTAAAAATACGTATTTCCACTAAATATATTTCGCAAAAATGCGCAAAAACACTAAATTTATTTAGCATTTTTACATATTTTTAATATCTGCACAGGATAATTATCCGGATGGTGATTTTTTTCTGCTGACTGTAAAGCATTTTGTTTCAACCGGTAAAGTTTTTCTTTATCGGATACGTACTCTTTTATTTTCTTGTATAAATCATCTTCATTTTTTGCTTTAAAAATAGAGCCGTTTTGTCCTTCTTCTATATAACATTTTGTTCCGTTTTGGTCGGAACAGATTACCGGTAGTCCGTTTGCCAATGCTTCAACCGGCGAATAAGCAGCAGGCTCGTTATAAGCCGGGAGTACAAACAAGTCGTAATTTTTATACTCTTTGCTTATTATTTTGTAGGGCATATTGGTTTCAATACAAATTTTATCGGATATCCTTTCTTTGTTTATGTAATTGTATAGTGTTTTAATATATTTTAGATTTACAGCTTCGCCAATAAAGCACAGCTTTATATCAAAGCCTTCTTTAATTAATCGATGAACTGTTTTAAGTAAAAGTAATTGCTCTTTTCGTTTTTGAAATTTCCCAACCGAAAGGATTTTAATTTCATCTTCCGGTTTTTTTATTTCCATATCTTTAACAGGATAAACAAAAGGTAAATAATATATATTGTCGATGCCTGCCTCTTTAAAAACATCATAATTAATTTTTATGGGTGTTAGATATGCATAAACTTTTAAGTATTTAAAAATCAATATATTTAATTTAAATAAAAATTTTGAGCCTTTAATATGATTATAGGGTGTTTGTGTTAGCATTAGTGCTTTTGCTTTGTACTTTTTAGCTATTATGAGCGATTTTACTGCCAATAAATTTTGATAGGCTTTAAGCAATACAATATCCGGACGATATGCTTTAAATATTTTTTTCAACTCTTGGCCCGGTGTTTCAATCCTTAACTCAAAACCGGTTTTTAAATGATTTTTTTTAAATCTTCTTAATATCTTTGATATTAAACGGCTAAAAAACGATAATTTTAATACTTCCGGCTTAATATCTTGGTAATATTCTGATTTTCCTTGATATAATACAGTAACTTTTACATGATGCCCGGCATCTTGCAAGGCTTTTGCACGATAATACAAATTGGTATGAAAGCGCGGTGCAATAATTAAGAATTTCATAATGCGAATATACTTAAATGCATTATAATTCGTATATTTGTGATAGATATTTTTAGTAAATGCTATGGAATTAAATCTTGATTTGAATAAAAAATATACTTATGCCGATTATCTGACTTGGTTAGATGATAAACGCCGTGAACTGATTAATGGCTTTGTTAAAATGATGACACCTGCACCGGCTATGCGCCATCAAAGAATTTCTCGAAAGATTTCGGGTGAATTATACATTTACTTTAAAAATAAAAAATGTGAACTTTTTACTGCCCCGTTTGATGTTCGATTAATTGAAAAGGATAAAACAAACGATAAAGAAATTATCAATGTAGTACAGCCCGATATATCGGTAATTTGTGATTTATCAAAATTAGATGATAGAGGATGTTTGGGAGCACCTGACTTAATTATTGAAATACTTTCGCCATCGTCTTCTAAAACCGATTTGAAAGATAAATATCAATTGTACGAAGAATTCGGTGTAAAAGAATATTGGATTGTGTATCCCGATACTCAAGTAATTTATCAATACGTATTGGAAAAAGGTAAATACATGCAGAAAGGTATTTTTGTGCAAGATGAAAAAATCACAGCACATATTTTTCCTGATTTAGTTATCGATTTAAAAGATGTTTTTAATGAATAGCTTATGGATACTTTAAATCTCGATTTGAATAAAAAATACTCTTATGCCGATTATTTGACTTGGTTAGATGATAAACGCCGTGAACTCATTAACGGCTTTGTTAAAATGATGACTCCGGCACCAAAAAGGATACATCAAAAACTGTCTTTTAAACTTAGTTTTAAATTAGGTCATTTTTTTGACAGTAAGAAATGTGAAGTTTACACAGCTCCTTTTGACGTTCGCCTTGTTGAAAAAGACAAAACAAACGATAAAGAAATTATTAATGTAGTACAGCCCGATATATCGGTAATTTGTGATTTGTCAAAATTAGACGATAGAGGTTGTTTGGGAGCACCCGATTTAATTATTGAAATACTTTCGCCTTCATCTTCTAAAACCGATTTGAAAGATAAATATCAATTGTACGAAAAGTTTGGTGTAAAAGAATATTGGATTGTATATCCCGACGCCCAAGTGATTTATCAGTATGTGTTGGAAAAAGGAAAATATATGCAGAAAGGTATTTTTGTGCAAGATGAAAAAATTACAGCACATATTTTCCCCGATTTAGAAATTGATTTAAAAGATGTTTTTACCGATTAAATCATATATTATTTCTTCTAATTGTTTTCCTATTTTATTAATATTATGATTTTCCTTTAAATAACGGTAAGCATTTTCGCCTTTCAGAATTTGCTCATTCGGGTTTTGGAGTAATTTTTTTGTTTCTTTTACCAATAAATTAAAATCATTTTTACAAAATATTCCGCAATTGTACTCATTTAAAAAGTTATCGGGATTTACATTTAATGATACAATGGGTGTTTTAGCTTGGGCTGCTTGTAAAAAAGTATTCGGAAAACCTTCAAAATCAGAAGTATTTATAAATATTTTTGCTTTATTAAAATACGCTTGAATTTCATGAAAAGAAATTTTTTCTATAAATATCAAATTTGGAATTTTTGCTGCTTTATTTTTTAATAACTTCCATCTTTTATAACCCGAAGGATTATAAGGGCAAATCATAACAAAATATTCATCAGGAATTTGTTTTGCTAAATCAAGAAATAAAAAAGGATTTTTCATCTCTACAAATCTACTTACCCATAAAATATGTTGTTTTATTTCTGTATTGGGCTTTTGAAGCGGGAAAGCATTTTTTAAAATCTTAATATTTTTTATCCGATGATTTTTTTGCAATAAACTCTTATGCTCTTTACCTTGAACTATAACAAGATTTGTATGCTCCAAACCCCAACGATAAATTTTACCCATAAATTTATGATTGCTTATCCACGACCTGTCCACATCAATAATTGAAGAACTACGATAAATATACTGTTTGCCAAACAATTGGGTATAAAGGGCTGTTACACCAACAATAGAACTTGCGTTGGTAGTAATAATTATGTCCGGCTTAATTTTAAAATATAGAAAAAGCAGATATACTGATTTTAACAATTTTGAAAATATATTTTCAGAAGCAGTAAGTTTAAAAGCTTTAATTAATTTGATATTTTTAATCGGGCTATGTTTTTCCATTTGCCCATAATTTCCAAGCATAAATGAAACGGAGTAGTTATTGTTTTTTGCAATTTCTTTTGCCCAAAGGTACATTTGAAATTCAGCACCGCCATGTATCGTCTTACTGTTTTTAACAAAAAACGGATAAGATGCCGGAGAAAAAAAACAGATTTTTATTTTCTTATTTTTCACAAATTAAGCGTTTAAAATCAAGTCTTTTATTTCACTTCCATTATTTACATCTTCCAAAAGAATCAATTTATTGGCGATTTTTTTAAAAAAACTTGCATTGTTAATGCCTTTACTATTTGTTCTCCCGACAAGAAGTATTCCGTTTTCTTTTAGCGAGTCTTTTATATTTGTTACAGCAGTTAATAATTTACTCTTTGAAAAATATCCTTTGTTTAAAATATTCATAGAGCGTACAAAATCGTATTTTTTGTTTCGTTCGGTTTGAAAAATATCGTATTCAATCACATTAATTTTATTGTCTGCAATTTTTTTTAAAATAGACGGATGAAAAAGATACAAGGCATAGTCTGCATCATATTTTTTATTGTACTTTTCTATAATTTTATAAAGTAATACGCTTAGCGGAAAAAAAATATTTTTATCTCCGGCAAAAAAAGCTCCCCAATAAGCAAAAATTAAGTGATTATCTAAATCAAACACTTTTGTTGTAAATCCTTTTTTTACAAATATTTGAGCGTATTTATCAGAAATATCCATTTGAAAAGGAATGTTTTTTATTTTCAAATACTCGTAAAAGTTATCAGAAGTAATTCCACTGGATACGGCTATATCATGGATATAATTAATTTTTTCTTTATCTAAATATCGTAATGAAATTTTGTCAATATCAGTAAACCTATTATTTGCTGTTCTTTTTGATGTTTTATTTTTAACATAAATATCTGTATAAAATTTTTCCAACACCGGATTAGTTTGAATATTTTGAAAATTTTCGTTTATTTTAAGAATAAAAAAGTACCGGATAATTGGAACTTTATTTAAAAAAGACAGAATTTTTATATTTTTTAAGGCAATTTTTATCATTTAAGTAATTGAATGAACGTATTAATAATAGTATCTTTATCATGATTTTTCTTAATATATTTTAGAGCATTTTTTCTAAATTTCATGGATAAATCTTTATTGATTAATAACTCCTCAAATTGATTAAAGAATTTTTCTTTTGAGCCGTTTGCAAAGCTGCCTGCCTTATGTTTTGTGAAAATTTCATCAGGATTTACATTAAAACTTAAAACAGGGCAACGGTTAGCCATAGCTTCCGCCATAGTGTTTGAAAAACCTTCTTGATGTGATGTAATTACATACATTACTGATTGTTCGTAATAGTTTTTTATATTGTTGGGTGCTACAAAATCGTTATGTATTATATTTTTTTCATTTAAAATATTTGCTTTTATTTTTTTCCCGTAATTTACTGCATCACGTATTATTGGAGCTATCATTACAAACTTTTTATCAGGATATTTTTTTGCTAATTCAATAAAAAGCTCGGGATTTTTAATTTTTTCTAATCTACCTATCCATAAAATATAGTTTTTATTTATTGTTTCATTTTGTTTTGGTAGATGAATTATATTTCTGATGATTGCAGACGGTTTTTTATTACGGTGTTTTAAAAACAAATTATATTGGGTTTCTGATTGTACACTTATTGTATCAGCAAATTTATATACAAATGACATGCTCAGGGCTCTTAAAATCCCTGACATTTGTCTTGATTGTTTATAGCTGGTCTCTACATCGCTAGCAAGCATGTAAAACAGTTTTTTTTGCAAAACAAATTTGGTATAAAAACTTGCTATAGCTACACCCAAATCTGCCGAGCGGAAAATATAAATATCAGCATTAATTGTTTTTAGTGTGCGAAATAAATCAAAACTTTTTTTAAAGATATTATTGTTAAAGTTAAAAGACTTCCAAATTTTTACTTTATTTCTTATTTCAAAATCTTCTTGCCCGAAATCGGCAACTAAGAAATGAACATCAAAATTATTTTTTTTAGCCAATCCGGTACTTAAATAAAAAGTTTGTGTTTGTGCTCCACCAACTTTATCTTTTCCTGCGTCTGTTTCCTGATTAAACAAATAATAGGCTCTTGGTTGAACAAAACAAATCTTTTTTTTATTTATTTTTTTTTCCAATGATACAATGTATTTAAGGGTTTATTGTTGAACCATAAATTTTCTGAGTTTTGATTGTTCCTGTTTTTCATAATAAAAATAATTTCTTGCGGACTCAAAATACGCTCATAAATACGTATATCATCTAATTTTCCTTTAAATTCAGGGTTTACTCTAAATTTAACAATAGGCATTTGTTCCGGAATAAAGTTTTTTGTTTGTATTAAATTCCCGTCAATATAAACGGAAAAAGACTTATTTTTTGCGCTTTGGATAAATGTAAGGTAATGCCATTTATTTAAAGGAAAATCAGGAATTAATATTTGCCCGTTTGAGGAATTAACAGTAAAAGTTTGATTTGCTTTTAAAATAAATTCTAAAATATTTTTGCCATTGTTTAAGAATAAAACGGGTGGATTAATGTTTGTTTTATCTAAATTTATCCAAAAACCGATTGAATAGGTGTTTTTTAAATTCAAATTTGCTGCCGGAATAAAACGTTCATATTTAAATCTCATTGTATCTACCAACATACTGTCGGTATAGTGGAATACTTCTACATGGGTATTGTCAATTCCTTGACCATGAAGTTTTTCAAAATACAAATTAGCATAATCTATCAATTCTGTGTCCATACGCCAAGAGTTAAAACTATGCCATGTAAGCCAACCTGCTTTATGCTTAATAAGTGTATCATAAATTTCTGAAAATGCTTTACCTTTTGAGCTGCCAATATCTAAAAATATTGCATTAGTATCAATTCCTTGAAAATAAAAAGAAGGTCCCCAATGACGATAAATAATTTCTCCTTTTTTGTAATTATTTACAATCGTTTTCCATGCAATAGATGGGCGTGCAGGAGAAGAAAAGTTTTGTTGATAAAGATCATTGTATCTATATGAAAAATGAACCAAAGCTGATAAAATAAACAAACCAATTAAAATAGACTTAATAATGGAGTTATAAAGTGTTTTTGCAATCAAAACAAATACAGCAGTAATTAATGTAATTGCTATCGGACTTAAAAACGACATGTATCTAAAAGATACGCTATACTTTAATAAATATGAGAAAAGAAACCATGCAGTAATAATATTAATAAATAAATATAGATAGCTGTTTTGCGCTTTTTTATTATTTATTAAAAATAAAATAGCAAATGCAATACCCATTGTAATTATTCCTGTATAAATGCCTATCGGATAGCCAAAAAAGAAGTGAGTGTATAACTTGGAATAAGTTCCTGTGAAAAATTGAATATAATTGCCTATTCCTTTAATATTAGGTACTAAAAAATAAGATAAAATTAATATGAAAATACCGATAATTAAGGCGGCTAAATATCTTTTATCTTTGTAAAGAATAAAGGATAGAAGTATGTATAAATACAATGAAAGTAGTATAAATAAGGAGTTTATATGCAAATAATAATTAATAATTAAAAATATTGTAAATATAGGTAATAGCGCATAATTAAAGTTTAAGTATTTTTTTATAAAATGGTCATTTTTAAGATTTTTATTTATCAATACTAAATTTTCATTAACGATACGATATCCATAGTAAAATGTTATAAAATAAAGTGGTATTAAAATAGCATACATTCTTGCCCAACGTTCTAATTGTAAAAACTCAAAATAAAACACAAAGGAAAAGCTGATTAATAGAGCAGTCAATTTATCGCGTATAAAAAAACGGCTGATAAAATACGCCAATGCAGTTAATAATAATCCAAAAACAGCAGAAGGAAACCTTGATGACCAATTTGATATCCCAAATAATTTATAAGACTGTGCAATAAGCCATTGATGAGGTTTTGCTCTATTATATGCTCTATGCGTGGATAGTTTTTTAGTTGCAAAATTATATTGGTAAAATTCTCCCGAGTATAAATAACCGGCAGCTCCTTGAGTTACTTGTGCTTCATCAGAATATAAATCAAAATAATCCAAACGATAAAAAAGCGTAATAGCAGACATCC
>JALSLF010000552.1 GCA_026988445.1 Bacteroidales bacterium | reverse complement strand
ATAAATTTTTTTCCTTTGAAAATATATTAAAGAACAGCTTACATTTATTGAATTTATAATACCTTTGCCCGATTTTTTGTTCATTTATATTAAGCAAAATGCATAGGATACAAGTATTTATAAGTAAACATGCTCAAGATAAGCTTTTTTTATACTTGTTAAGTATTCTTATTGGTTTGGTAACAGGTATTGCTGTAATTTTACTAAAAAAAAGCACCGCTTATATTGAAAATTTATTGGAATATTTCAATGAATTTGCAAAAATTGATTATTTGTATTTTATTTTTCCGCTTATTGGTATTGGCATAACAGTGCTTATAATCAGGTATGTAATCCGAAGACATGTTGGGCACGATGGTATTCCGCGTATTTTATATGCCATTTCGCGTCGCGAAGGGTTTGTTGATGCACACAATATGTTTTCATCGGCTATTACCAGTGCTTTTACTGTTGGTTTTGGCGGTTCTGCCGGATTAGAAGGTCCGGTAGTTACTACAGGCGGAGCGATTGGTTCGCAAATTGCACGCGTTTTTAGAATAAGTTATCGTAAGCGTATCCTTTTAATTGGAAGTGCTACTGCTGCGGCTATTTCTGCCATTTTTGAAGCCCCCATAGCCGGAATTGTTTTTGCGCTTGAAGTAATGATGATTGATTTAACAACTTCTTCTTTAATACCTCTGGCATTAGCATCAATTTCCGGTTCGGTAGTTTCCATGTATTTTTCCGGACAGAAAGTTTTATTCAGTTATCCACTTGTTGGTGCTAATTCATTTAACCTTGCCAATATTCCTTATTATATTGTTTTGGGTGTATTGATGGGTTTGGTAGCCCTTTATTTTACACAAAGCTATAGTTTAGTGGTTAAATTATTTAACAATATCAAACATAAATGGCAAAAAGTATTGCTTGGTGGTTCGATTTTAGGTTTGCTTGTCTTTTTGTTTCCTGCTTTGTATGGCGAGGGCTATCAGGGCATTAACTTTGCAATTAATGGTAACTATGATTTTTTATTCGGAAATACAATTTTTGAGCAACTAAATCAAAACACAGGAACCGTTATTTTACTTTTGCTTGTTTTAACATTTGTAAAGCCTATTGCTACAACCGTAACCTTTGAAGCCGGCGGTATTGGCGGTATTTTTGCACCTACTATGTTTATGGGGGCTATGCTTGGTTTGGCTTTCGCTTTAATAGTAAATCAAAGCGGTATTTTTGATATAAGTCCGGCAAATTCTATTCTTGTTGGTATGGCGAGTTTATTGGCAAGTATTATACAAGCACCGCTTACCGGCATTTTCTTAATCAGTGAAATTACCCACGGATATAACTTAATGATGCCTTTGATGCTTAGTTCAATTATTTCCTTTGGGATAGTACGCATTTTTCATCCGGGCAGTGTTTATACCAAACAATTAGCGCAGCGAGGTGATTTATTAACGCATCATGCCGATAAAAATGCATTAACATTAATGAATGTACGCGATTTAATTGAAACCAATTTTAAAACCGTAAAGCCGGATGATACATTACGCACGATTGCTCATTTATTTTCCGAGTCGGAACGTAATGTTTTTCCGGTAATTGATGATGAACAAAATCTTTTGGGAATTATTACTTTAAACAGGATACGAAAACTTATGTTTCAAACTGATTTATACGATACACTTACGGCAAAAGAACTGATGTTTGTGCCGGAGGTAACTGTAAATACCTACGATAGTATGGAGGTTGTTGCTAATAAGATACAAAAGAGCGGGAAATTTAATATTGCCGTTTTGGATGAAAAAGGACATTATCTTGGTTTCATATCGCGGGCGAATGTTTTTTCTACTTATCGTAATTTATTAAGAGAATTTTCAGCGGATTAGTTTTGTAAGTGGTGTCTATTTCTATTTTAGTTTGGTTATAGAATAGGGGCTATCGTTTGTCATATTCAAATCTTTATAAAACGATATTATATTGATTTTTAGCTTAAATAATACTATCAGTAGTCAAAACCTTCTCAAAGATTTTATCCAAAAGGTCTTCAAATGCTTGTCGTTTCATTCGCGAAACTTTTTTATCAATAATAGAATTTTCAAAAACGCCGAAAAGATGTAAGCGTATTTGTGTTTTTTTATCTAATTGATTAACAAGCATATTGTTTTTTAACCAATAAGAAAATATATCATTTGTATTTGCCGATGTAAGCATAAGGGCAATAAAAAAATTTTCACTTTCATGTATTTCATTATTAGAAATAACAAGGCATAAATGGGGTTTAAAACCTTGGTTGGGGATTTGAAAATTTAAAAAAACAATATCCCTTTGTTCAACAATCATAAAGCTATAAGGCTAAATTATGATTTGTTTGATTATTAAAAATAAATTGTTTTAATTCTTTATCCGAATGTTCCGGAACAAAAACAATATCACCGGATATTAAACTTTCCAAATTATCTTCTAAATCAAACATTAAATTATTTAATTTTTCAGCTTGTTTATAAATAGGTTTTACATACAAAAAAGTTTTTTTTGCATTTTTTAATAAATCTTTATTTTGCATGTTAAATTGTCTGTTTGCTTTTTTCAAATGTTCAACAAATTGTAATTTATCTTTATCCGGCAAAGAATTAAAATATATTTCAATATTGTTAATGTTACGTTTAAAGCGTTTAAAAATGTAAACATTCACTAACCAGCCCGCAGGCAATAAAACAAGATAAAAGAGAGGCATTAATACAAAAAATACAGCTAACAAACCACCCATCGTATTAAATAGCTTTATTAAATTGTTTGTTGTGTTAAAAATGTTATTTTCAACAAAATAAACAAGTTTTAAATATGAATTATCGGCAAGCTGCATAAAGAATTAATAATTAAATATTAGTACAAAGTTATTAATTTATATTAAAATGTTAAATAAATATTCTTGTTTTATTTATAAACCAGGTTAAAACCTAAAATATTGAATTGATGAATTTACAGCTTTGACAAAGTTTACATCTTTGTCAAAGCTGTGAACAAATTATTTCTTTAAAAATGTCTGTTTGCTTTTAAATAGCTTTTTAAAATTTTCATCTGCTTTTTCTTTAAAAACAGTTCCTTTATTTTGGCTACTCATGAGTAATACATTTGTACTGTCTTGTAGTTCAGCATCTATCTCATAAATTTGATTATCGCTTGTGCTGATTTTTAGCGTATGTGTAGCATTTTTAATGGCTTGTTTACTAAAATTACTACCTGTACAATTACTAATTTTAAATAAGTAGTTGGCTACCGTGGCAGAATCTGCCGGACTGCCGTTTATTTGCCATTCTTTTCCGGTTTCTTGCAATACAAAGGAACTGTCTGCCGGATAATTAAATTCAATTTTATTGATTTTTTCTTTATTTACGGATAATAGCTTCCGGTTACGGAAATTATCCGGCTCTTGGTTTATCGATAAACTTAAAAATCCTTCAACGGCAAAAATATCTTTTTCATCTTCTAAACGCACATAACTTATCATGGTACCTTGCGGTTGCTGCATAAAAGGATTTTGTTTCCGCATTTGCTTGTTTTGTAAAAATGAAAATCTACCAATACGTAATGCAGCCAATTGTTTCCCTTTTTTATCCAACAAAAGCACTTTGTTGCATAATGAGTCGCTTAATTCGTATTTTTCTTGTTGTTTTTCATCTTTACCCGCATAGCGCAAAGGTTTTAACTCACTAAATGTATTAATTAAAGTTTTGATTTGATTGGTATCAGCATTAAAGCTTTTCCCTTCGTATTTTACCAACCAGTTATCATTTTGTTTCTCAAGTATCACTTCTTTGCCTTTTAGCATGCGCGGATATATTTTTAAAGCATTAATTTGGGTTTTATCCACAGTAAATAATACATCGCGTAAAGTGTTTTTGCTTTGCATTTTATCTACGATTTCCGTAATTATGACTAAAACTAATAAAACGGAAAATATAATGCTTAATGTTTTTATGCTGAATTTTTTATACATAATAATCTCCTTTACGTTTAATTCTTAATATTTTTCTTTTTTGATAACGGAAAATGCCAAACAGAATAATCAAGATAATTGGCAAAATAAAGTTCAGAATTTTCAAAACCTGTTTTGTAGCATCGTCTAATTGTTCCAAAAGCCGGACTTTTTGTTTTTTGGAACGTAATTGAATAAGACCGGTATCATCGCTCATAAAATCTATGGAATTAACCACAAAAGCAACATTACCGTCTTGCACTTGATGGGCGGCTTGTCCGCTGCCGTTAATAGCAAATTCGCCATCGGTAATTACGATGATTTTTGATTTTTTGTTTTCAAATAATCCGGCTACCGGTATTTTTTGTTCGGGAAAATCATTTTCGGTCCAATTACGTTGGATATTAAAATAAACCGGTGCATTTTCTTTTCCTGATTTTTCCGATGTAAATGCCAATGGTGTATAGTTCCATATACTGTCGCCGGAATAGGTCAAAGAACTTGCAAATTGAAGTATCATTGCGTCAATACCGGCGGTTGAAGGATGTTCGCTAAAGTTTGAAATTACCGGCAGATACGGAAAATTAACTTGCTGATTGATGGTAAAAACCCCTTGACGTTGTTGTACGGTTATAGCACCGCAATTTGCATCAATCACAAAATCAGGATTAACCGTAATGCCTTCACTAGCCAACCAGCTTTCCAAGCCTGTGTTTTTTGCTACCCCAATGCCTTGTTGAAGTTGAGCATCTACTCTATTAATGGCAACAAACAGATTACCGCCTTGTGCAATGTATTCATCTATTTTTTGAAAATCGCTTGCCGGTATGGTATCTTTGGGGTTTATCCATACCAAAGTTTTATATTTTGCAAGATTAACCGAATCGTTAATTTTAACTTCTTCGGGCATATAAAGAACGCTCAATTGTTGAACCGTTTGTAACATGGCTTGTAAAGAGGGCTCTCCGTGCCCGGTGATAAAACCGATAAAAGCTTTATCTGTATCGGTCAGCTTTTTTATGGTGCTGGATAATTCATATTCCATTTGTGCACCGGATTGAACAAAAGGTATCACTTCGGTTTGCTCGCCAAGCTGCACTGTTGCACCCATAAAGGCTTTTTTTGTGGTAGCTTGGTCTTTTTCGCGTGCTTCAATCATTAAGGTTTGAACTCCGGCTTGAACGGCTTGTTGTTCTGCTTGTGGGTCTTCGTTTGGGTTTATAAACTTAAAAACCACCATGCCGTTTGAGCGAGTATTGTATTCAATCAGCAAATCACGAAAATCTTGACGCATACGGTCTAATTCGGGTTGCAGGTTTTCTGAAAAATAAGCCGTAACGGTAACCGGCTCGTTTAAGTTTTTGATAATATCAAGGGTTGATTGGCTTAATGTGTAACGTTTATCTTCGGTAAAATCCAAACGAAAATAATATTTTGCCGCCAAAATATTTATCAAGATAAATATTCCGAGTATCAGCAATATGTAATAGTTTAAATTTTTTTTATTTATCATAACTTAATGAATTTATAAATTAAGTTTTTTATGTAAAATGTGTTTTAACTGTTTTGAACCTAAATTACATTCATGGTCTAAAACGTTTTAAAGTCCTGAAGGACGTTTAAAAGTTTTAGTAAGGTTTTTATGCTCTGTTTTACGTTCAAAATCAATTCAAATTTCGTTTTAATAATGACAATTCAGAAGCTGCCAATGCCAAAATGATAATTGTGAAAAAATATATCAGGTCTTTACTGTCAATTACTCCGCGCGTAATGTTTTGGTAATGAATATTCATATCGGCGAAAGCCAAAACATTGCCAACTGCACCGCTAAAAGCATGCGCCAGTATCCCGAAAAGGATTTGAAAAAATATACCGATTACCAAAGCCAACAAAAAAGCAACTATTTGGTTATTGGTAATGCTGCTGGTAAATATTCCAATGCTAATGTATGCCGCACTCATTAATAATAAACCTAAATAGCCTGTCCAAACACTGCCGTGATCAATGGGTCCTATATTAGCGATGGTAATGTACCAAGGCAGGGTGAGTGCCAATGTTATTACAATGAGTAGAAAAGTTGCCAAAAATTTACCGCTTACCCATTGCCATTCGTTCACGGGTTTACTCAAAATAAGTTCAATAGTTCCGGTTTTTATTTCTTCGGCTATTTGTTTCATAGTTAGTGCCGGAATAAAAATAAATAAAGACCAATAAGCAATGCTGAAAAATGGTTTTAAACTGGCTTGGTTGATAAAAAACACATCGCTGTTGCCATACAACCAAGTAAAAAATCCGGTAAAACCCAAAAATACCACAATAAGTATATATGCCATGAGCGAATCAAAATAGGAATTCAGCTCTTTTTTGGTAATGATAAGTATTTGCTTCATAATCACTATGATTTTTTATTTTTCAAGGGTTAATTCTCTAAACACATCTTCAAGGTTTTTCTCTATTGGTGTTAATTGTGTAAGATACCAGCCTTTTTGTACACAAAGTTCAAAAATTGCTTTTGCCGATGATTGTCCGGCTTTGCTTTCTACTTCAAATAAATCATTTTCGGCATAATCAACCGTTTGTATTGTAGAAAGTTGTTTTAATCGTTCAAAAATTTCGTTTTTATCGCTACCGGCTATACCTACTTTAAGAACTTCGTTACCTTGTGCTTTTTTTCGCAGTTCCTCAGCCGTACCATCTGCTACAATTTTACCGTTGTTTATGATTAGAACCCGGTCGCAAGTGGCTTCTACTTCTGCCAGAATGTGCGAGCTTAATATTACAGTTTTTTCTTTGCCTATTTTTTTAATCAATTCGCGTATTTCGATGATTTGATTGGGGTCTAAACCGGTAGTGGGTTCATCAAAAATAAGCACTTGCGGATTGTGTATCAGTGCTTGAGCCAAGCCTACGCGTTGGCGATATCCTTTGGATAATTCACCGATTTTTTTGTGCTTTTCTTTATCCAAACCTACGGTTAAAATCATTTCTTTAACCCGCTCATTGATTTTTTCTTTGTTTATGCCTTGTAATTCCCCGATAAATTTCAGGTAATCAATTACCGGCATATCTAGATACAAAGGATTGTGTTCGGGTAAATACCCGATTTGTTTTTTTACTTCCTCTGCATTTTCTAAAACCGAATACCGCCCCACTTTTATATCGCCTTGATTAGGTGTTAAATATCCGGTAATGGCTTTCATGGTAGTGGTTTTTCCGGCACCATTTGGTCCTAAAAAGCCGAGAATTTCGCCGGTTTTTACCTTAAAAGATAAATTATCCAGCGCTTTTTGCGAACCATACATTTTAGTAATATTTTCTACTACAATGTTCATGATAAAAATATTTAATGATTAAAGTTTATGTGTTGATTTTGATAGCTATCCGGTAGTAAGTTATCGCCATCAAAATCATTTTGAAAAGAACATGCGAATATATATTTTTTTTAATAAAAGTTGGAATTTGGGAAAGTGATTTTAACAGAATTTTAACATTACAAGCCTTTAGGCTTTTACTCCATTTATTTCATGTTTTTTTTTAGTATTTCTATTGCCACATGGAACATCCACAAATATAAAGGGGTATGCTTCTTATATCAACTTAAATAATCATTTCCCTGTGTGTTTAATTATTAATCATGGATGTTTCATAAAAATATCCTTGACAGTAGCGAATGATACATTTCGTGTAGGTCAAGGATATTCAAAAGAGTTATTTAACCGTTAAGCTTTTCTAAAATCAAT
>JALSLF010000551.1 GCA_026988445.1 Bacteroidales bacterium | reverse complement strand
CGCGATTTATGCGACACCACCATTCCTGTTTTTAAAAACTTTGCATAAGCATTTGCCCTTTTTGCCCCCCCCATATCAGGCGAAGCAATCACTAAATTTTCAAGATTTAAACTATTAATATAAGGTACAAAAATAGCCGAAGAGTATAAATGATCCACCGGAATATCAAAAAACCCTTGAATTTGATCGGCGTGTAAATCCATAGTAATTACCCTGTCAACACCCGCAGCACCTAATAAATTAGCAACCATTTTTGCACCAATAGAAACTCTTGGTTTATCTTTACGGTCTTGACGAGCAAAACCAAAATAAGGAATAACGGCAATTACTTTATAAGCCGATGCTCTATGCGCCGCATCAATCATCAAAAGTAATTCAAAGATATTCTCGGTAGGCATAAAGGTAGATTGCACGATAAAAACATAGCGACCACGAACCGTTTCATCAAAACAGGGTTGAAATTCACCATCACTGAATCTTAAAATGGAAGTTTTCCCTAAAGGAATTCCATAGCTATTGGCTATTTTTTCTGCAAGATAGCGGGAACTTGAACCTGAAAAAATTTTAATAGGTGCTTGCATTTTTATATTTGATTTTTAAAATTAGTAATTTCGGGCGCAAATGTATAAAAATTTAATAGATTCTTGCTTTAATTTTTTCCGCTGCCGGTGAATTATTTAAATCTTCGATATAATTAAGTATTTCTTCTCGTCCAATACGCTTTGTTGCACTGCTGACAAAATACAAAGGCATAGTTTCCCATTCTTGAAGCATACTTTTTTTATAATCATGGATATTTTTATCTAACTGAACTTTGGATATTTTATCCGATTTTGTAAAAATAATTACAAAAGGCAATGATTTTAATGCCATTTGCATCATAAATTCCAAGTCAATTTTCTGAGGTTTTAAACGTACATCAATTAATATAAAAGTGCAAATCAGGTTTTCACGTTTTACCAAATAATCTTTTATAAAACCTTTCCATATTTTACGGTCGGTTTTTGATGCCTGCGCATAGCCGTAGCCGGGTAAATCAACAAGGTACCAATTTTCATTAATGATAAAATGATTGATTAAACGGGTTTTTCCGGGGCGACCGGATATTTTTGCCAAACTTTTTCTTCCGGTAAGCATATTTATCAGCGATGATTTGCCAACGTTTGACCTGCCTATAAAAGCATATTCGGGAATATTAGGCTCCGGACATTTTTTTATGTCCGTGTTGCTCATTACAAAGCGCGATGATTTAATAATCATTTTTGTATAAATTTGATACAAAATTAATGAAAGCCTTTATGAATTGCAAAGAAATAGTGTAATCCTTAACTTGCATCCCTATCAACAGAAACAATTTCCATGTCTTCGGTTTTAAAATTAATTTTTACTTTATCAAAACCCAATAAATGAAAAAAGTTTTCTAAAGTAGTTACTGCCGAACTTTTGGCATTTTTCAAAATTCCTTTTTCCAAGGCATTTGCTTTTAAGCGTTCTTTACAGATATGCTTTACTGCAGCAATTTCAGCATCGGTAAAATTATCTTTTGCCATCATGCTCCCCGTTTTGGCAATAAAAAGTTCAAATCCTTTAATTTTTTTCTTATCGGTATAAATAAACCAAGGATTTATATCAGCATCAATTATTTCCGGCTCGGGAATTAAAAGATGAATGTATAATGAATCCTCATCATCAATAAAAATTTCTTTTTCGCTCAAATTTTTAAGATTAATTCCGGCTTTTACCCAACCTCTGCCGATATATACCAAATTTCGCTTTTTCCGCTCTTTACGAAACGATTCTTTTAAGTCAATAAAATCTTTTTCTTTATTGTTGTATTTTTCCTTTCGGGATTTATAATTTTCTTTTTCTCTAAGCACTTTATCACGTAAATCTTGCAAACGTTTTTCCAATTTTTTTCTTTCCTGTTTTGATTGAGCAGCCACAATATCCTTACGTATTTTTATCTCTAACTGACGATATGCTTCTAATTTTTGAAAATAATCATTCAAATACAGTTCGTAATTTTCTTTTTCTTTTTGAAAAAAAAGTTCTTGTGCACGATAATCCTGTGCCTGAGCGACATATTCTCTTAATCCGGGATATTTTTTGTAATATTTTGCAGGATTTAAATAAATTGAGTCTTTTTCGGTTTCAATAAGGTTTTCATAAAACTCATTCAAATCGGCATATACCTCACCATAAAACTCGGCAGTAATAAGTTCGCCTATTTCTCTTATTTCTTTAACAACCACAGGAGTTTCATCAATAAGCAACTGTTTCTTTTTAAAAATATTTAAACTCCGTGGGATAATATTCATTCCTGCTATAACAATGTAAACAATAATTAGCAAAAAAATGAACCAATATTTTTTAATAAAATTAAAAATGGCAACAAATATCATGATGTCTAACTTTTTTTCCGGTTTAGAAATTCTTGTAGTTCTTTTAATAAATTTTCATCCTGCGTATTTAACTTATTCGACTTTTTAAAACTTATATAAATTTCGTCAAAACCCGAAAGTCTTAAAATGGTAGTAAGTAATAGGCGTGTGTTCTTTTGCGCTGTTTTCACAATTCCTAAATCATCAATGCTTTCACGAATGTCGGCTTCTCCCTGCCTGTATAAATCGTCTTTGGTAGCCACATTAATCGAATTCCATTTAAAAATAGCTGCCTGATCGGTATATTTTTCAATTACCTTAAACCCTTCGGCAGGATATGAAAAGTTGATAATTTCAATAGGTGGCAGCAATATACTTATTCGCGTTCCATCAATTTTAATATCTTCTTCTTGTAGTTTATCCAAATCAATACCTGCTTTAATAGTTGCTTCGGTTTCAGCAAAAAAGTAGGCATCTTTTGCCAGCCAGTTTTGGTCGCGGGTAGTAATAACTTTGCTTACAACATATTCAACAGTTGCAAGTTTTGCAGAGTTTTTCAGTTTACTGATTACCAAAGCCCTATCGGGATTCCGGTTACACGAACCGGTAATTAACAATAGTAAAATCAGTACAAGTGCACTAAATTTTTTAATAATAAGCTTCATAATTATCTGCTTAAAGTAAGGTTTATTTTGAAATAATTAAACAAATATAGTAAAAATGTATAATTTGCAGATAATTATCTTTATAAAAATTAATTATTGTCAATTATTTTGTATTTTAGTTCTCAAATTTTTTAGTTATGAGTAATGACAAAATAATATTAATCATTGCAGCGGCACTGGTTGCCGGGCATATTTTACTGGGCATAATTTGGCTGATTGTAAAAATAATGAAAGGAGATAAAAAGAAAAATGAACAAAAAAATAATAAAGAAAGTTAGTCTAATCGTTTTACTGATTTTTGCAGGCAGCTTTTTCAACTATTTTTATCCGCAAAAACTCAACTCAAATATTAAAATTACAAAAATTGTAGTTCTAAAAAGCAAACATGAATTACAAATTTTTCAAAATAATGATTTAATAAAAACCTATAAAATTTCACTGGGAAGACATCCGGAAGGGGCAAAACATTTTGAAGGCGACGATAAAACTCCCGAAGGCAACTATTTTATTAATGACAAAAACCCCAATAGCAACTATCATTTAAATCTGGGTATTTCCTATCCTGCAAAAAAAGATATTGCATATGCAAAAAAATACGGAAAATCGCCCGGCGGAGCTATAAAAATTCATGGACTTAAAAACGGTTTGGGTTTCATCGGTAAATTGCACCGCTTGTTTGACTGGACACATGGCTGCATAGCGGTTACCAACCGGGAAATTGAAGAATTATATAAGCACGTTGCTATTGGAACACCCATACAAATAAAACCTTAGTTTAAGCTAAATATCTAAAACAGATACCGAACCGTAATCAATTTCTATGTCAAACAATTTTTCAGGTGACCGGTGATTTATGAGCGTAAAAAATGCTCTTATCGGACCGGAATGAGTAATAATCAACACATTTTCCGCTTTTGTTTGCTCTAAATCGATTATAAACGATTTTATCCTTTCGGTTAATTGAGCAAAAGATTCTCCATTAGGACAAGGAATATTTACATAATCGGCAAACCACCGTTTCGCATAAGAAGTTTTAGAAATATCGTCCCAATGTTTCATTTCCCAATCACCAAAATTCAATTCTTTTAAACGTTTATCTACAATCAATTTTCTGCCTCCGGCAATAAACTGTGCAAGCATCAGACATCTTTTTAGCGGGCTGGTATAAATTGTAGAATATTTATATTTTGCCAATTTACCCATGATTTTTTTCTTATCTTCATCAAAAAAAGAATCGGGCAAAGCATCGCTCTGCCCGTAACAAATACCTGTCTTACACTCTGTTTTTGTATGTCGAACTAAAATTATACGCATTTATAAAAACGGTATTAACCTGATTCTTTCATAAACTTAATTACTTAAGTTTCGCAGATAATTTTATATAATATTATCGCTCTGAAAGAGCTGTTTATACTAACCCAAAGCTCCGCTTTGGGTTAAAATTAAAACAATTAATCTGCGTCCGCCAGCTGGCGGACAGTTAATACTAAGTTGCCCTTTCAGGGCGCTTAGCAAAGTATATTTCAATAACTTGGGGCGTTGCCCACAAGTTAGTATAACATGAACTTTCAGTCCGTAATTGCATTTGTGCATATTTTGGATACATTATTATAAAACAAATATATTCAACTTATTATGCAATATATAATAGAGTATATGTCATTATTAACTATCTTGTTATTAAAATGTTAGTTGCTGCGAAACTTTAGTTAATTAATTAATCATGATAAAAAAGGTATTACCATCACCAAATAAAAAGCAATTTCCGAAAACTGTTGTAATGCACCCAATACATCACCCGTATATCCGCCAATATGACGATGTATATAATATCTTAAATACATTAAAACCAAAAACTCGACAAAAACAATGACTGCAAGCTGAAGCAAGCTCACAAAAAACAATGGGACAAGTCCAATTAAGACTGCAATTATCAATGTTTTTACAGAAGTTTTTTGCCCGACAGGTTTTGATTTGCTTTTATCAATATCAGCTACATAATTTGATGAAAAAATTAAAAATACCGGATTTAATCGGCTAATCACATGAGCTGCAATAACAATAAAAGGAATTTTTTCTGCGGTAAAACTATTTATCAACACAAATTTTGATAACAACAACATTACTAAAGCCACAGCACCGTAGGTTCCTATCCGGCTGTCTTTCATTATGGTCAATATTTTTTCTTTGGTGTATCCGCCGCCAAAACCATCGCAAAAATCAGACAAAGCATCTTCATGGAAAGCTCCCGTAAGCAAAATTTGAACAATCAATAAAACAATAATCGAAATATGTACGGAAAAAATCGTATTCGCTCCCAGAAAAGCTAATGCTCCAGCACCTCCGACTATATATCCTATTAGTGGAAAATACCTTGTTGCTTTGTTTAGATTTTCAGGACTATATCCTGTGCTTGCAGGCACAGGAATACGCGTATAAAACATCACTGCAGTGAAAAATATTTTTAATTCATTTGGCATAACTATTCATCAATATTTGAAACTCCGGCATCATCAAAACTTGCCATTTCGTTTAAAAAGAGAACGGCAGACTTAATAATCGGATAAGCAAGCACAGCACCCGTACCTTCGCCAAGCCTTAAATTCAGATTAAGTAATGCATCCGCTTTTAAATATTTAAGCATCAGTTTATGCGCCTTTTCGTTTGATTGATGAGAAAAAATACAGTTATCCAATACATCCGCATTGATTTTATAGGCAGCCAGTAAAGCAGAAGTGGCAATAAAACCATCAATTATAATGATCATGGCATTTTCTTTTGCTTGAAGAATAGCCCCTGCCATCATGGCAATTTCAAAACCACCAAAATTTGCCAATATTTCTTCCGGTTCTGTCGGATGATATTTTGCCGCAGCTTGTTTTAATACGCTAATTTTTTTCTTGATTTGTTCATCATCCAGTCCGGTTCCTGCGCCAACACAATCATCAATAGGTATATCGGTAAATTTGTGCAGTAATAAAGATGCCGATGAAGTATTGCCGATACCCATTTCGCCAAAACTAATAATATTTGTTCCTTTGTCATGCTCTTTTTGCACCAATTCTTTTCCTTTTTCCACTGCTTGCAGGCATTGTTCAATAGTCATAGCCGGGGCTTTTAAAATATTATTTGTACCGCGAGCAATTTTACAATGTATTATTCCTTGATGATTTTCAAAATCATAATCAACACCGGCATCCACAACTTTTAAATCAATATTATTCTGCCTGCAAAAAACATTAATTGCGGCTCCACCGGTCAAAAAGTTTAACACCATTTGAGCGGTTACTTCTTTGGGATATAAACTTATGCCCTCGTCAGCCAAACCGTGATCAGCGGCAAAAACCAAATGAACCGGTTGTTTTAATTCCGGATTTAAGCTGTTTTGTATCAAAGAAATTTTCAAAGCTATGTCTTCTAATTTACCTAATGACCCAAGCGGCTTTGTTTTTTGGTCAATCTTTTTTTGTATTTTCTGTTTTAAGTCCATAAATAATTAAATGTTCATTTTATAAAAATATCTTTACTCCTTTTGTTACTTCAAAAAATCACGAAACCAATAACCCGAATCTTTTACGGTGCGTTCTAAAGTATTAAAATCAACATACACCAAACCAAAACGCGGACGAAAACCTTTATCCCACTCAAAATTATCGGTTAATGACCAAGCAAAATAGCCATCAACCTTAACTCCTTCGTTTTTTGCTTTCAGCAAAGCAGCCAAATGCTCTTCAAAATATTTTATACGTGCTTTATCGTGCACATAGCCGTTTTCCAAAGCATCTTTCACACAAGTTCCGTTTTCGGTAACAATAATTTTTTTTACATTTTTATAAGCACCTACTTTTTTCAGTAATTGATAAAATCCTTTCGGATAAATTTCTCCATTCATTTCGTTCCTTGGCACAGCACGTTTTACAGGACTTATTTCTTTTGCTTTTAAGCCGGGGGGCATCCATGATTTTTTCACCACAGTTCTAAAATAATATTGCACACCTACAAAGTCAAAATCAAATTGCATCATTTTTTCATCTCCGTCGGCATAAAGTTTTTTCATGGTTTTCAAATAAGGCAATCCATCTACGGGATAGCCCAATCCTAAAACCGGCTCAATAAACAAACGATTAAAAACTGCATCGGTACGTTTAGCTGCTTCAATATTTTTAGGATGATTGTCTATTGGGTCTATCCAGCTCATGGCAAAAGTGGTTCCTATATTTGCGCCGGGAACATTTTTTCGTACAATTCGCCCACCTTCTGCCTGACAAAGCACTGCATGATGTGCCGCCGGTTTAAAGTTTTTCAAGCCTTTTCGTCCGGGTGCCATTTCGCCAAACATATAACCCATTCCTGTAAATGAAAGTGGTTCGTTTAATATCATCCAGTTTTTTACTTTACTTCCGTATTCCTTAGTAACAAACTCTGCATATTCCGAAAACCAATCTACCATTTTACGATTTGTCCACCCCCCCATATCTTCTAATGCCTGCGGATGATCCCAATGAAAAATCGTTACCCAGGGTTCTAATCCCTGAGCCAAACACGCATCAATCACCTTATGATAAAATTCAACACCTTTATGGTTTAATTCGCCTATACCTTTCGGGAAAATTCTTGACCAGGAAAGTGAAAAACGAAATACATCAAAATTCATCATTTTTGCTAAAGCAATATCGCTTTTGTATTTATG
>JALSLF010000550.1 GCA_026988445.1 Bacteroidales bacterium | reverse complement strand
AATAATCAAGGCTGTCGTTTATAAGGCTGTCAATGCT
The DNA here is from genome assembly GCA_026988445.1 of Bacteroidales bacterium. Classification (GTDB taxonomy): domain Bacteria; phylum Bacteroidota; class Bacteroidia; order Bacteroidales; family NBLH01; genus NBLH01. The sequence goes on along the minus strand of JALSLF010000550.1, from coordinate 7,745 downwards.
TGCTTCGAGATATGATTTTTGAATGAGTAGGGATTTTATTTCTTCGAGTTTATTGTAAATTCCGGTAGTATCTTTAAATAGAAATTCATTTTTATTAAACCGGAAATTTTCAGGTTTATTTACTTTGTAAATAAGATATAATTTGTAGGGCTTTTTTTGAGCATAAGTGTTTTGAAGAAATAAACAGATAATTAATATGGATAGTATTTTTTTCAACTTATGATTTTAGTACGCACAATATTTCTACTGTTTAACTTTTACAGTTTATCCCTAACAGGATTTGAAACCCTGTCAGGGGTAGAAAAAAGAGCTGTTTATTCGTTTAAGAGTTCTTCAACTTTTGCTTTCAGTTTTACAAATTTTTCTTCATCAAAGCCTACTTCAACATAAGCAATTTTTCCGGACTTATCAAGCAAATACATAGTCGGGTAGCCTTTAATTTTATACATTAAATCAACGGTGGATTGGGTCATAATTACCGGATAAGTGAGTTTGCGTTTTTGAAGAAATTTATCTAAACCGGGCAAACTATGCGGCTGATTATCTACTGAATTTAACCCGAATATTTTTAAGCCTTTATCTTTAAACTCATCGTATAAACCGGAAAGTGCAGGCATAGCACGCACGCAAGGCGGACAATGGGTGTACCAAAAATCGACAATAATTACATTTTTACCGATATAATCAGATAATTTGAAACTTTCTTTTGTTTGGTAGTAATTCCCGTCAAAAAGCGGTGCATTATCGCCAATGTGCAGCATACTTTCAAGCATTGAGGTTTCAGAACGTTCACCGGTTTCAACAGGATTTTCTGCCAATACTTGTTTCTGTTTTTCTTTTAATTTTTTTAAATCAACATTGTCGAACTTAAAATCGCTAAATGTAAGTTCGTCAAAATAGGTGTAGTCATCGGTTTTTTGAGTATAAACCGCCCAAAGCGGTACAAAATTTTCATCAATTACAAAAGTCCAAGTAGTTACATTTCCGTTTGCGTTTTCTGGAAACTCTATGGTGAGTTTTTTACAGTTTTTTTTGTTGTATTGAACATCGGCAAGGGATATTTTGTTTAGTGTATCGTTTACTATTTTTTCAAAAGCGTTTGGGTTTGCAAAAATATTTATCCAATCAACGGGTGAAATAAAATCTTCCTTAAAATCTTTGTACAAAACCGTTGTTTTTTTAGGTGGGATACTTAAATAAAAATCACCTTTATCGTAAATCATATGATAGGGGCGATAATTGTTATCCGCCCAAACATAAGCACCTAAAGTGTTGTCAGCCGAATCGCGAATTGCCCAGACTTCAAAAGGTGTAAAAGTAGTATCAATACCATTTGAGTAATAATATTTTTGTTCAGCTTTGTAGTGTAACGATTCGTAAGTTTTATTTTTTTCAATCAGTTTTGCAATAAAATTGTCATTACTGCTGTTGCAATATGTAAACAATATAGCAACGAACAAAAGTAAAAGTAGTTTGTTATTCATAATTTGGTTTTTATTCTTTTTGTAATAAAGCAAAATAAACAAATAAGTTCATTTTATAAAGCACTGTCAGGTGCACGCACGCTGACAGGCTGAAATTTACAATACATTATTTAATTGTTACAATTTTTTATTCCAATAATATGGATTTGCTTGTGCTGTTGGCATAATTAACACATCGGCAATATTAACATGAGCCGGACGTGTTACTGCAAAAACAATTGCATTGGCAATATCTTCGGCAAAAAGCGGTGTGTATCCTTTGTACACATTATCGGCTTTGTCTTTATCGCCATGATAACGTACTATGGAAAATTCAGTTTCAACTGCACCGGGAGCAATTTGCGTTACACGGATATTATGTTTTAATAAATCAATGCGCATAGCTTTTGTGAGTGCATCTACGGCAAATTTAGTGGCACAATACACATTTCCGTTCGGATAAACTTGTTTGCCGGCAATAGAACCTATGTTTACAATATGTCCGCTTTTACGTTTCATCATAAAAGGCATTACTTTTTTTGAAATGTACAGCAAACCTTTAATATTTGTATCAATCATTCGCTCCCAATCATCAAGTAAACCATCGTAGATAGGGTCGGCACCGGCAGCCAAACCGGCATTATTTACCAAAACATCAATGTTTCTCCAATTTTCAGGTAAACCGTCTATGGCTTTATCAACTTCTGCTTGCTTTCTAATGTCGAAATTTAATATAATTGTTTCACAATTATATTTTTGCTTTAATTCGTTTGCCAATTCTTCCAAACGTTCTTTACGGCGACCGGTTATAATTAAATTAAAATCTTTTTCGGCTAATTGACGTGCTGTTGCTTTACCAATACCTGATGTTGCACCGGTTACTAATGCTATTTTGTTCATCATTTTGATTTTTTAATCGTTTAAACTTCTGTTTTCATTAAAAACATCGGCTTCTGCCAAAGGCGTAACCAATATATCGTTAATATTAACGTGCTGGGGCAATGTTGCCACATATACTACTACATCGGCTATATCTTTGGGTTCAAGAGGTTTGAAGCCTTCGTACACTTTTTTGGCTTCCTCTGCATTGCCTTTTTTACTTACCAAAGCAAATTCGGTTTCCACATAGCCCGGGTTTACTTGCGTAACCCTAATGTCGTGCTCTAACAACTCTGAACGCATACCTTGCGTAATCGCATTTAAGGCATGTTTTGTTGCAGCATAAATACTTACATTTTTGGGTACTTGTTTGGCAACCGTAGAACCGACATTAATGATATGTCCTGATTTTCGTTCAACCATGCCCGGCATTACTTGTTTTGAAACATAAAGTACACCTTTAACATTTGTATCAATCATGGTATCCCAATCATCTGCACTGCCTTTATCCATAGGTGAAAAACCTAAACCCAAGCCTGCATTATTAACTAATACATCAATTTGCTTCCACGCATCGGGTAAGTTTATAAAAGCCTGTTCAACAATTTGTTTATTACGCACATCCATAGGCATAACAAATACTTCAACTTCATATTCTCCTTCCAAATAGTTTTTCAATTCATTTAAACGGTCTTCGCGCCTGCCGGAAATAATTATCCGGTACGATAATTTAGCAAATTCTTCTGCAACGGCTTTTCCGATACCGGCAGTTGCTCCTGTAACTAAAACTATTTTCCCCATATTTTTTATTTTAAGATTTTTTTAAAAGTCTTCTAAACTATAAAATAATAGTATATCGTCAAAATTTGATATTTTTTTAGCACTTTTGCAAAAATAAATATTTAAACAATGACAAATACGGTAACACCTTATAAAGATTCAAAAGCAACGAAAAAAGAGCAAGTTGCACAAATGTTTGACAATATTGCCCCGAAATATGATTTTTTAAACCATTTTTTATCGATGGGAATAGATAAACTATGGCGTAAAAAGGTGGTTAACTACCTAAAAAAATATCAACCGGAAAATATTCTGGATATTGCAACAGGTACTGGCGATTTAGCTATTAGTGCTTTACGAATAAAACCCAAAAAAGTTACGGGGATTGATATTTCGCAAGAAATGTTGAATGTTGGTAAAATTAAAATCAAAAAAAAAGGAATTGAAGATAAAATAGATTTACTCAAAGCCGATTCGGAAAATCTACCTTTTGAAAACGAAAGTTTTGATGCGGCAATGGTAGCTTTTGGAGTGCGTAATTTTGAAAATTTGCAGCAAGGTTTAAAAGAAATAAACAGGGTATTAAAAAACAATAAAGCTTTGGTTGTTTTAGAGTTTTCTAAACCCAAAGCATTTCCCATTAAACAAATTTATAATTTTTATTTTTCTAATATTTTGCCTTTTGTAGGTAAAATTTTTTCAAAAGACAATTCGGCATATACTTATTTGCCCCAATCGGTAAAAGCCTTTCCCGAAGGGAAAGATTTTTTAGAAGAACTAAAAAAAGCAGGCTTTCGCACATATAAGGAAAAACGATTAACTTTTGGAATTGCCAGTATTTATATTGCTGAAAAATAATCTTTAGGTTGATATTTTAGCTCAAATACAGATTCTATTTAATAAAGGCTTAAATTTTGTATGATAAAAGTAATTTTTTTATAAAAAATCAGTTTTAAATAAAAGCTAAAAACAAAAAATGAGAAAATTACTTTTATTTTTAATACTTTTTATTTCGTATCAAGGATTTTCCCAGCGCGAACAACTTAAGAACTTACCCAATTATGATAAAAAGTGGGTTCATTTTGGTTTTACTGTCGGTTTAAACACCATGGATTTTGATATTCAAAAATCTGCTGATTTTTTAAACAATAATGAAGTGTACGCCATAGAGAACACACGACAAGTCGGTTTTCATATCGGGCCTATTTCAAGTTTTCGTATTTCCGATTATTTAGAATTTAGAGCTTTAATTACCTTATCGTTCGGACAAAGAGATTTAACTTATTGGCGGCTGAAAGATACTTTAAGCCCTGCCGATGGTTTAAGTCCACAGGTAATGAAAATAGCATCTACTTTTTTAGAATTTCCGCTTCTTTTAAAATACAAAGCCGTTCGGATAAACAATTATGCGCCCTATGTAATTGCCGGTTTCAATCCTAAATATGATTTAGCGGCACGAAAAAAAATAAAACCTGAAGAAATGCCCAAAGTGCGTTTAGATAATTTTGACCCTTCGTATGAATTAGGTTTTGGAATTGATTTTTATTTGGAATATTTCAGGCTTTCGGCAGAATTAAAATACAGTGCAGGTATCAGAAATATATTAATTCCTGATGGAACTAATTATACTAATTCGGTTGATAAATTAAGCTCACGAATGATTATGTTTTCGCTGCATTTTGAATAAATGTGTTAAATTTGCATTTTACCTAAATACAAAAAATGCAAAAAACAATCCGCCTGATATTAAGCCCTGAACAAGCAGCAAAAGATTTTGAATATAGAAAATACATCTCGGAGCAATTCAATTATAATGAAAGACAGATAAGCGCTTTCAAAGTACTAAAAAAGAGTATTGATGCACGTTCAAAAAACGTAAAAATAATTGTAGAAATACTTGTCTTTATAGATGAACCCGCTCCTATAAAAACAGACTTTCAGCCCAATTACCGGTATGTCGGGAATAAACCGGAAGTTCATATAATCGGAGCCGGACCTGCCGGACTTTTTGCAGCTTTAAAAGCTATTGAAAACGGATATAAACCCGTTGTTTTAGAACGAGGAAAGGAAATCAGGCAACGCCGGCGCGATATTGCGTTATTAAGCAGAGAACATCAGGTAAACCCTGAATCAAATTATTGTTTCGGAGAAGGCGGTGCAGGTACTTTTTCAGACGGAAAACTTTATACCCGCTCAAAAAAACGGGGTAATGTTAAAAGAATTTTGGAGCTGCTCAAATATCATGGTGCCGATGAAAAAATATTAAGCGATGCACACCCGCATATTGGCACCAATAAACTTCCGGGCGTAATTAAAAACATCCGCCAAACAATTTTAGATGCCGGCGGCGAAATACTTTTTAATACCAAACTAACCGACTTTATCATCAAAGATGATAAAATTGAAAGTCTTATAATTCAAAACGGAGATAAAATAGACGTTCAGGCAGTTATTCTTGCTACGGGACATTCGGCACGAGATATTTATTATCTTTTGGATAAAAAAGGAATCTATTTGGAAGAGAAATCTTTTGCAATGGGCGTTCGTGTAGAACATCCGCAAGATTTAATCGACAGCATTCAGTACCATTGCGATATTAGAAGCGAATACCTGCCCGCAGCTGCTTACAGTCTTGTAAGTCAGGTAAACGGGCGCGGGGTATATTCTTTTTGTATGTGCCCGGGCGGATTTATCGTTCCTTCTGCAACCGAAGCGAATCAAGTAGTTGTAAACGGAATGTCGCCTTCGAGTCGCAATTCAAAATTTGCCAATTCGGGAATGGTTGTAGAAATAAGACCGGAAGATGCAAAAGATTTTCAAGAGTATGGGAAACTTGCTTTATTAAAATTTCAGGAACATTTGGAACATTTGGCTTTTTTAAACGGCGGTTACCGGCAAACTGCTCCCGCTCAACGCTTGCACGATTTTGTAAACGGAAAATTATCTGCTGATTTACCTGCAACTTCTTATCATCCGGGTATAGCCTCTTCCCCACTCCACTTTTGGCTGCCTGAACATATTGGCAAAAGACTACAAACTGGATTTAAAATTTTCGGCAAAAAAATGTACGGCTACTTAACTAATGAAGCGGTAATTCTGGGCGTGGAATCGCGCACATCTTCGCCGGTAAGGATTCCACGCGACAAGGAAAATTATCATCATCTGCAAATTAAAAATTTATTCCCGGCAGGCGAAGGTGCAGGATATGCCGGAGGAATTGTTTCTTCTGCCGTAGATGGTGAATTGTGTTTGGAAAAAGCTATTAAATTATTGTCTTAATTTTGCTAATCTTTTGATTTTCTTTTTATTTCAGAGATAATAATTCCGCTTGCCATTGCAACATTTAAAGATTCGGGTGCAGAATTACCCGTAGTAAAAATAGGGATAGATACTTTTTCGTTAATTAAATTTTTAATTTCCGGCGAAATTCCGTTTCCTTCGTTTCCCATTATCAGTATTTTCTTTTCCTGAAAAGAAGTTTTATAAATTGATTTCCCTTCCATAAAGCTGCCGTAAAGTGTAAATTTATCTTGTGCAGATTTCAAATAATCAAACAAATCAAGATAATATACACGAACGCGCGCAATTGAACCCATACTCGCCTGAACAACTTTCGGATTAAAAACATCAACAGTATTCAACGAACAAACGATATGTTTAATGCCAAACCAATCTGCTGTGCGGATTATTGTACCAAAGTTACCGGGGTCTTGTACATTATCCAAAGCCAATAAAAAATTATCCTTATAAGTTGCATCAAGATCGTATTCAGGTATTTTAAATATAGCCAAAGAATTTGACGGAGTGCTTAATAAACTGATTTTCTTTATATCCGTATAAGAAACTTCGTCAACAAAACAATCTGCTTCGGAAAAATCATCGATTAAATTGTTCAAACTAAAGATGTGAACCGCTTTCATCCCTGCATACAATAAATCAAGAATTGATTTTTTTCCTTCAACAACAAACAAACCGTTTTTTATGCGGTATTTTTTATTTTTAAGCGATTGTATCAGTTTTATTTTAGCTTTGCTAATCATGCTGCAAAAGTATATTCTTTTTTTTAAAAAAAATATTAAGGCATTACCAATTTTGCAGTTTCATCAGCAATACGAATACTAACAATATTGCCCGAGTTAAAACTCATATAATCAGACAAAATACCATCACTGAAAATAATACCGTTTTGAGGCATTTGTGATTCAATAATTAATTCTTCTGCTTGAAAAAGCACACCACTAGTTAAACCAATCTGAGAGCTTTTACTTAAAAAAGGCTCACGCACCACAAAAACCAACTTTTTTTCTTCACGTGAAAAAGCTTCATAAGGAAATTCTTGCTGCCCGTGAAAGGTTTTATGGATACTATTTGCCATATTAAATAATGAACTTAACCCGCATTATTCATGGGATTAGCTTTATGCAGATGCGAGGCGTCGAAACCCGAAGGAATACTTTGGTATTTCAAGGGTTTTGCAACGAAGCAGATGCATGAAGATAATCCCAAGACACCCAAATTTGGGTTTAATAAAATTCGCAAAACCCATTTTTAATAAACTGTAAACCAGTGTATTGATGTGTTTAGTGTAAAGAATCGGTGAATAATGCGGGTTAACCAACCTGT
>JALSLF010000549.1 GCA_026988445.1 Bacteroidales bacterium | reverse complement strand
TACGATTTTGTTATCGAAAGTCGTATCAGTCGTATTTCAGGCACGGCAAACAATGGTTACGGGCTTATTTTCGGCAAAGGTAAAAACGGATATTTCAATTTTATCATCACTCCGCAAGGCAGGTTTTATGTGCGCAGAGTAGAAAGAGGTAAAAAAGGACAGTATTTAATACGTTGGAAAAAAACATCAGCGATTAGCCAAACAAGTATTACCAATAAATTACGTGTACAAAAAACAGGTAACGAAATTTTATTTTATATCAACGAACGTTATGTAGGTAAAATTCCTTATCAATCCTTTTTTGGCGACCAAGTGGGCTTTATGCTCTATCAGCGTCAACAAATAGCTGTTGATTATTTGGTGGTGTATGGTAACGGAACACAGAGCATACCACAAGAAGAAGAAAAAGTGGTGGCAGCAGTTCAGCCGAAACTGGAAATTCGCCAAATTGCTATTAACGATAAAGAAGATATCGGGAATATGAGTTCTGCTTACGGAAACGGCAATTCGATTATTGAGCCGGGCGAATCGGTTGAAGTTACTGCTTTTGTGCAAAATTTCGGTTTGACAACGGCAAAAAATGTAGTGGCAAAAATTGAATTGGGAACCGATGACCGTAATATCTCTTTCCCTGATGAATACAAAACTTTTAAATTGGGGGATATTCCAAGCGGAGACTACAAAAAACTCACTTTCTTTTTCTTTACCAGTCGCCGTTATACATCAAAAGATTTACCTTTTAAAGTAAAACTTACGGCAGGCGGATATAAAACGGAACAAGCGCTTGGACTGAAAATGAACGAACGTACCAAAAATATTGTAGATGTAAACATTTCAAAATTAGATTTGAAAGAGACCGCCGAAATGAAAGAAATTACGGAAATTATTGTAAAGGCAGATGTAGATAAAGATATTCCAAAAACCAACTTCAACGGTGAAAACACCTTGGCAGTAATTATAGGTATTGAAAATTACAAGTATGCTCCTTTGGTTGATAATGCCAAACGCGATGCACAAGTTTTTTACAAGTATGCCGTAAATGTGTTTGGCATACCCGAAGACAATATCTATTTTTTAACCAACCGCGAGGCTACTTTGGGTGAGTTTAATAAGATTTTTTCAAAAGACGGATGGTTAGCGCGCCGTTCGGAACAAGGCAAAACCAATGTTATTGTTTATTATGCCGGTCATGGTGCGCCGGATACTAAAACCAAATCGGCATACATGATTCCTTATGATATTGACCCTAATTATGCAAAAACAGGCTTTAGCCTGAATAAATTATACGGCTCTTTGGGCGGGCTGCAAGCCAAATCTGTTACGGTTTTTATAGATGCTTGTTTCTCGGGCATTAGCCGGAGCAATAAAATGTTAATTGCAGGAGCGAGAGGGGTAATAATTAAAGCCGAAAGCTCTGCTTTTTCCGCTAAAAACATGGTGGTTTTAGCAGCAGCTCAAAATGATGAATACAGTGTGTCTTATCCCGAAAAATATCACGGCTTGTTTACCTATTACTTGTTAAAAGAGTTAAAGGAAAAGGCTTATGATTTACCAACTTTAGCTGTAAGAACATTTTTTGAAGATATAAAAAAACAAGTGGTAAAACGGGCAGGATATCTTGATAAACAACAAACGCCTACTTTGCAGGGAAATGATAAAGATCGTCCGGTTATAATGCAGTAGCATTAACCATTTTTGCTTATGTTTTGTAATTGTTTGTACTTTAGTATTTTAAATTTATTATTTTTAAACTCGATAATTCCGTCTTTTTGAAATGCATGCAATGTTCGGATTACACTTTCTCTTGATGTTCCGATTAGGTTTGCAATTTCTTTTCTGGATAAAGGCAGTTCAAAAGATTTTTTTTCAAAAATAAAATCAGAAAAATACAAAATAGCATCAGCAACTTTACCGTAAATTTTTTTTTGACTTTGATTTACTAATTTGTAACTCGCTATTAAATGATCATGACACAAGGATTTCATTATGGTTAGTGAAAATTCGCCGTTAAGCCTCATTAAATCAATAAAGGTTTCTTGTTCAATATAGCAAACACTTAAATCGGTAAGGGCTGTATATGTGTAATGATAAACTTTGTTTCCGAGTAATGATGTCATTCCGATGTAGGAGCTTGTTTTTAAAACACGAAATATCTGATCTTTACCACCCGGTCCCGACATGGTTTCTTTTACCAAACCCGTTTTTATATAGGCAATATATACAGCTACATTACCCTCTCTAAAAAGAGTATCGCCCTTTTTTACAGTTGTGCTAATACATGCTGATGCTAAATGGATTAATTCTTTTTCTGATAAATTTTTACATGCGCCTGAAATAGCCTCGCAGTTTAGGCATTTTTTTAAATCCGAATTCATAATTTATTATACTTGTGTGTTTTACGAATTTTTCTTTTTTACCAAAGGTAAAAAAGAAAAAATGTATTTTGTCTTTATTGTTGTGTCAATAGTTAATAACACTTATTTTAACTGCCTGTGAAAGCTAAGTAAACAACTTAATTTAACCTACTTTCTGCAAATATACTGATTTTTTTAATAAAGTGATAATTATCACAGATAAAAATGTATGTTATCACCCTGTTATAAGCCTGTTAAATAGCTAAATGTGTTAAATTTGTAATAGGAAGTTTAATTTTATAAATCTGATATTATGAAAACAAAAGTGCTATTATTTTTGGCTATTATCTCGGTAATATTTTTTATTGATTATTTATTTTTAACAATTGTTGGTTGTGCTGCAAATGCATGCGGTGCTCAAGATTGTTTTTATTGTAATGTGTTTTGTAAATTGGCTGTTATAGTCATAATTGCATCAACCATGTTGCCTGTGGCTATTTCTGCTTATAAAACGTACAAGCAAAACACACTTAAATAGAAATAAAATAATCATAAAGTAGCGATTGAAGTTTAATTTCTTTGCAAATTCATCATTTTATCAATAATTTTGTGAATGCTCATAATATTTTCTTTTAATTATTGGTTTAATATTTGATACCGTATATATAAAGATAAAATGATGAAACAAGCCCCGTGAACGGGACAGGCTATGATTATTTTAATCATGCGGTTCTTCCGTAGTAGCGGAACAGGCTATGAGACTTTAAAAGTTAATAAAAAATAAACTCATGAAAAAATTAAGCTTAATCGTGCTTTTATTTGTTTTTGTTTTTGGCAAATTTGCTATAAATGCCCAAGATGCAAAATTTCAAGCCCTTATAATTTATAATTTTACCAAACTCTTAGATTGGCCCGATAAATCGGGCGATTTTGTAATTGAAGTTGTTGGAAATGCCGAATTAGCAAAAGAGTTATCTGATTTTACAAAAACCCGGAGAGTCGCCGGGATGCAAAATATTATTGTAAACAAAGTATTACCTGCAGAGGTAAGTAATGCACAAATAGTTGTTGTAGGGATTGCAGATTCCGACAAACTGGAAAATATTATTGCTAATGCCGGTGATAGAAATACTTTAATTGTTACCGAAAAAAGCGGTTTAACAAAAAAAGGTGCCGGAATTTCTTTGAAAAAAGAAAAAGGGGTTTGGCAGTTTCAATACGATGAACAAAATATAAAAAAATACGGATTAAAAATCAGTGCAGATTTTAGAGAGTTAGGAGTAGAATAGTGTAATACCTGAAGTTAAATTGTTCTGGTTTCTGGTTTCTATTGCTTATTGAATATTGTTTATTGAATATTGTTTATTGCGTGTTGCCCTATTTATTCTCTTTCTCTCAAATTAAATATATCGTTTCCAAAAATCCGCCCATTAAATTCAGCCAATTTTATTTTGTAAACTCATTCCTTGTTTGATTATTTGTTTAAATAATATACTTTTGCATCATCGATAAAAAA
>JALSLF010000548.1 GCA_026988445.1 Bacteroidales bacterium | reverse complement strand
TTTCTCTCAAATTAAATATATCGTTTCCAAAAATCCGCCCATTAAATTCAGCCAATTTTATTTTGTAAACTCATTCCTTGTTTGATTATTTGTTTAAATAATATACTTTTGCATCATCGATAAAAAAAATAAAAAACTGTGAAAAAATATACTTATACCGAAAAAAAAGACACCCGATCGGGTTTTGGTGCCGGATTGTTGCAAGCTGCCAAAGAAAATGAAAATGTAGTGGGATTATGTGCCGATTTAACCGGCTCTTTAAAAATGAACGCTTTTGCCGAGGAATTTCCCGAACGTTTTTTTAATACGGGAATTGCTGAAGCTAATATGCAAGCCATTGCTGCCGGAATGACCATTGGTGGTAAAATTCCTTTTACCGGAACATTTGCGGTTTTTGCCACAGGGCGGTCGTACGACCAAATTCGTCAATCAATAGCCTATTCAAATAAAAATGTAAAAATTGCCGCTTCCCATGCAGGAATTACCCTCGGCGAAGATGGCGCTTCGCATCAAATTATGGAAGACATCGGTTTGATGAAAATGTTGCCGAATATGACGGTTATTAACCCATGCGATTATAACCAAACTAAGGCTGCGACCATTGCTGTTGCTGAATATGAAGGTCCAGTTTATTTGCGTTTCGGTCGCCCGAAAGTACCGAATTTTACACCGGAAAATCAAAAATTTGAAATAGGAAAAGCTATTTTGCTGAACGAAGGTAGCGATGTAAGTATTTTTGCAACCGGACATCTTGTTTGGAAAGCGATTGAAGCTTGTGAAATTTTAGAACAAAAAGGTATCCGCGCCGAAATTATTAATATTCATACTATTAAACCCTTGGATGAAGAAGCTGTTGTTAAATCAGTGATGAAAACCGGAGCTGCGGTAAGTGCCGAGGAGCATTTCCTGAATGGCGGGCTGGGTGACAGTATTGCGCAAACATTGATACGTAAACATCCCGTTCCTATGGAAATGGTAGCTGTAGATGATGAATTTGGCGAAAGCGGTAAACCCGAAGAATTGCTTAGCAAATATCATTTGGATACACCGGATATTGTAGATGCTGCATTAAAAGCTATTGCGCGCAAAAAATGATTTAATGTTTAATATGAAATAGATTTAATTTAGATTTAAATTTTTACAGATAGTTGCAAGAATTTTAGCTTTTGACTACTAATACTGCTGCCAATTTAAGCTAATAGCTAATTTACAGCCAAGAAGGAGTATGCTATCTGTTAATAAAATGAAAAGGATATATGAATAAAAGCCTTGAACAGAATAAGCAAAATGCAATAGCTTTTTATAAAATGGCGTATGAGGGAAATCCTAAAAAAGCAACAGAACTTTATGTTGGAGATAGATATATTCAGCATAATCCGTTGGTTGGGGATGGAATTGATGCATTTATTGATTATTTTGAAAGAATGGCTAAGGAGTACCCTGATAAAACAATTAAGTTTATCAGGGCGGTTGCCGAAGGAGATTTGGTGGCACTCCATACGCACCAGAAATGGCCGGACAATGATGAATATGCTACAATGGATTTTTTTAGGTTTGATAACACAGGGAAAATTGTTGAACACTGGGATGCGGTACAGCAAGTTCCTGATATTTCTGCAAACGATAACTCTATGTTTTAAAAACCATCTGCTTTTTAAGTTGCTAATAAAATCTAAGTCAGTATATTATCTTCCGGTTGGTCTGATATTATACCTGAATTAAGCAATTATAAACCTTGACCTATGTTTTTGTAGTTTTTTTTATTCATAATCGTAGTAAAACATTTATTAATTTTGATTGCTTTTTTTAAAACTGCAAAACAAATATTTTTGAACCGATTTTGCAGGAGTAATATGGTCTTCCTTAAGGCATCGTATTTTATCAAAATCATTTTTGAATTTTGAATACATTAGTTCTTCGTTATATTGTTTGACTGTGAGCCCACTGCATTTTTCCGGTCCCTCTTTTGAAAAAGTTGCTAAAACCATATATTTCGATACTGTTTTTTTTGCAATAGTTAAATATTTTGCAATTTGAATTTCTTGGGTTAAAAAATGAAAGGCTGCTCGATCATGCCATAGCTCATAAGTTTCATCCGGTTGGAATTCCAGAATGTCGCTTACAATCCACTTTACTTTTTTGGCTTTTTTGCCCAAACGCATTCTTGCTCTTTGTAAAGCTTTTTCTGAAATATCCAGTACCGTAATGTTTTTAAAACCTTCATCAAGCAAATAGTCAGCTAATTTACTGTCTCCACCTCCAATATCAATTATTTTTGCTTCTTTGGGTAAATTAAATGAATGAATAAACTTTAATGATGTTTCCGGTACTTTTTGTGTCCAACCAACATCGTCTGGGCTTTTTGTTTCGTACACATTTTCCCAATGCTTTTTAGGATTCGTCTTCATTTTTAAAAATATAAATCTCTTACACCCGTTTTAATTTTTTCAATGCGTTCGCGCACTTTTTCTACATATTTGTCATCCTCAATTTCTGCCATTTTTTCTTCGATTAGTTGATAACCCCGTTTTTTCGTTTCTTCGGGGGCATAATCTTCCAAATATTCCACTAAGGTTAAAATGGCATTGGGTGTACAATATCTTTTGATAAATCCGGGTACGGAAAACTCCATAAAATGTTCACCGGTCCTACCCAAACGGTAACAAGCCGTACAAAACGAAGGAATAAATTTATGCTCGATTAAATCGTCCATTATTTCGTTTAAAGAGCGGTCGTCGTTTATTTTAAATTGCTCTTTATTAATATTTTGATTATGTGCATCTTTTTTATCGGCATAGGCTTTCATTTCTATATTGGTGCCGCCGTCAATTTGCGATACACCGAATTGCATGATTTCATCCCTGATTTCGGGTGATTCTCTTGCCGTGAGAATTAAACCGGTATAAGGAACTGCCAAGCGTAGAATAGCTACTAATTTTGTAAAATCTTCATCACTTACCAAGTGCGATTTGTCAATATCTAACTCCGAAGCATGTTGAATACGCGGAAAGGAAATAGTATGCGGACCTACATTATAAACCGCTTCAAAATGATTTACGTGGCGAATAAGTGCGAGTACTTCAAAACGCCAATCGTACAAACCAAAGAGTGCGCCGATGCCTACATCATCAATTCCTGCTTCCATAGCACGGTCAAGGGAGGTTAGGCGCCAATCGTAATCACGTTTTTTCCCTGTTAAATGTACTTTTTTATAAGTTTCGGGATGATAGGTCTCTTGAAATATTTGATAAGTACCTATTTCTGCTTTTTTTACGGTTTTAAAACCTTCAATATCTAAAGGAGCAGCATTTATATTTACTCTGCGAATTTCGCCATTGCCACTTTTTACTTTGTAAACGGTACGTACCGATTCGGCAATAAATCCGGGCCCGTATTTTTTATGTTCCCCATACACCAGGATTAAGCGTTTTTGTCCTGCATCTTCCAATGCTTTAACTTGCCGGATAATTTCATCTTTGTCCAAAGTAATTCTTTCCACTTCTTTGTTCGATGCTTTGTATCCGCAATAGGCACAATTATTTGTACACAAGTTGCCGATATACAAAGGCGCAAAAAGAACAATACGATGTCCGTACACTTTTTCTTTTAATGTACGTGCACCCTGTTTGATTTCTTCAACCAGTTCTGGATCGTTCGTATTAACCAAAACAGCTGTTTCTATTATGCTTAAACGGTGCTTGTTTAATGCTTTATTGATAATGGCTCTTACTTGTTCTTTTGTAGGATGAACGTTTTTTAAAGTATCCCAAATTTCATCTGTATCGATGAAAGGCTTCATTGCTTCATCCTTGATTTTGTATTGCTGCGGATTATA
>JALSLF010000547.1 GCA_026988445.1 Bacteroidales bacterium | reverse complement strand
CGGCTCCATCGAACATAATATAACTTTGGGTAGTGGTTTTGGATTTTACGATGATACATTCCAAGAAAAACCTATAATTACCTTGGCTGCAATGACAAGGGTTTCTAAACGCATATCCTTAGTTACCGAAAATTGGATGGTTCCTTATACCAACTATGAATACATAAACGGACAGGAAATAACATCAACAAAGTATTATGGTTTAGTTTCTTACGGTATTCGTTTAATGTCAGAAAAAAACTATAGTTTTGATTTTGCGTTTATTAACTCACAAGATATTGTCGATGTTTTCTTTATTGGGATTCCCTATATTGATTTTGTATTGAGATTTTAACCTAAATTGAGCGATTATGTACAAAAAGAAGTGCCAAGATAATGAGATTAAAAAGTTTAGAAAAAAAGTAAGAATACCGGTTGGTATTTGAGTCTTTTTTTGTAAATCTTTTTAACTCAATAGATTGGTGCTTATTGAAGTAGTTAATCGCTCAATTTAGGTTTAACCCAATATTTCTATATCCAGCACCTTTGATGCTGAGTTTGGAGTTGAAACAATAAAGGTGCGAAATATATTTTGTATAGTTTCCAAAGAAAAACTACTAAGCAAGATAGAATTTTAAGCCATAAAAAAAGAGAGGACTTTAAAAAGTACCTCTCTGTAAATAATCAACCTGCCTCCATATTCTCAGCTCCGGGTAATTTACCCACCA
This sequence comes from Bacteroidales bacterium, assembly GCA_026988445.1. Lineage (GTDB taxonomy): Bacteria > Bacteroidota > Bacteroidia > Bacteroidales > NBLH01 > NBLH01. The sequence continues at coordinate 7,135 of JALSLF010000547.1, read as the reverse complement.
ATTTTTGTGGGTCGTGAATTAATACCGGAATGTGTTGCGGACAAATCCACAAATTACGTCCTTGATAATGTAATTGTACCAATGGAATTTCTTCTTCGTTTCGTTCACAAAACAAACATGCTTTTTCTTCTGCCATAACAAAAATATATTAATTAAATTTATAAAATTTATAAAACCTTAAATCCACAACTATCTTCTACTGCAAAACCATGTCTAACTGCAGTCAGATTTAAAGTACAATACTTTCAGATGCAAAAGTCTGAAAATATACGGTAAGATACAAATAATAGGTAGAACAAATGCACCGGAAAAAGATGATTTTTATCATCGTAATGCAAAATCTTAAGAATAAAATAATCCTAAAATAGTAAAAAAAGCAAAAACAACACTTGCAATCCCATTGGTTGTAAAAAAAGCTAAGTTTACTTTTGATAAATCGTTAACTTTTACAATGCTGTGCTGATAAATCAGAAGAAAGATAAAAAATCCGGCACCCAGCCAATACCATAGTCCGAAACCGGCATAAAACCCGGCTACTATGATTAATATAGCAACCAATAAATGCAAAAAGGAAGACAAATACAATGCATTTTTTTTACCCAAATATGCAGGAATTGAATTTAAACTATGCTCTTTATCAAATTCATCATCTTGTAAGGCATAAATTATATCAAAACCGCTTGTCCAAAACAAAACCATAAATGAAAAAAGAACCGGCAACACATCAAAACGGGCAGTAACCGACAAATAAGCACCAATGGGTGCTAATGCCAAACCCAAACCCAACACAAAATGACATAAAGCCGTAAAACGTTTAGTATAGCTATATCCTAAAACAACCAATAAAGCTATAGGCGACAAATAAAACACCAATGAATTAATAAACCAAGTAGTTGCAATAAACAATAAAGCATTTAAAATCACAAAAAACAAGGCTGATTGCTCACTAATCTTCCCTGCCGGTATTTCTCTTTGCTTTGTGCGTGGGTTTAGTTTATCAATGTTTCTATCAACATATCTATTAAATGCCATAGCAGCATTACGCGCAAAAACCATACACAATATTACATAAACAAAAATCAGCCAATCAAAATTATAGCCTGCATACCGGATAGCAAGAAAAAAACCGATTAAAGCAAAAGGCAAAGCAAAAACCGTATGGCTGAATTTTACAAACGAAAGGTATTTTTTTACAGTCATATAATCTAAATCGTTTAATCGGAATAGGTAACTAAGTTAATTTCTATTTCACTTTCTTCCACATAATCCTCTACTTCTTCTTTCATCACTTCATAATCCTCTTCCCTGCAATACCAGTTTACTTCTACTTCTCCCCCCCTGTCTTCGTAAATCTTCAATAAATCCAATATATCTAAAACAGAACGTGAACTGGAAGTGTTGTAATAAGTGAGTTTAACATTAAACTGAATTGGTTTGTTTACTTCCGTAAAATATTGATCCAACCACTCCAGCAAGGGCAGATAAAATTCAGTAGTATCTTCAAGATATGACCTGCCTGAAATAGTACAAACACCGGTTTCTGCATTAAAATCAACCGTTGGAACATAATAATTTCCTTGTTCTCCTTCTATGTATAAATTTTCCATTTCCAAATACTGAAATTGTATGTTTTAGCTATAATTTAATTCCCATTATTGTTATATCGTCAATTTGCAATTCATTCCCTTTATGAATATCCAAAGCATTGACTATTTTATATCGTTGATCTTCCATAGAAGTATCAATACCCGATTTTAGTAAATCGATAAAGTTTTTTCGTCCAAATTTTTTTCTTTCGGGCGATTGCAAATCTAAGAAACCATCGGTTGTCAGATAAAGCATATCACCTTTATTAAGTACTAAGCTATGCGACATAAAAGGTTTAATTCCTTTTCTTCTCAAACGTGCTCTTCCACCAATTCCGCGAACAGTGCCTTTAATAAACTGAACTTCATTATCATGTGCATAAAACAGCGGACGTTTTGCTCCGGCAAACTCAATTTTGTAGGTTTCATTCCCGTTATTACGAATGGTACACAAACACATATCCATTCCATCGTTATTTAAAGTTTCATCTTGCATTAATGCCAAACGTAATCCTTCGTCTAGTTTTTCAAGGACTTCTTTGGGCTCGGTAATTTTGCTTTCGTTAATAACCTCAACCAGCAAGCGGTTTCCAATCATACTCATAAAAGCTCCGGGAACCCCATGTCCGGTACAATCAACAACTGCAAATACCGTAGTATCTGTTTCTTCGATATGTGTAAACCAGTAAAAATCTCCGCTTACAATATCTTTGGGTTGAAAAATAACAAATGTTTCAAAATATTTGTCAATTTTTGATTTTAAAGGCAGTATAGCTTGCTGAATAGTTTTTGCATAAGTGATACTGTCGATGATTTTTTTATTTTTAAGCGCAATTTCCTGATTTTGTTGTTCCAGCCTTTCGTTGGTACGTTTTTTTAAGCGATAGTTTTGATATACTACAACAAATAAAATCACAAAGAACAATAAACCGGTAATTGCAAATAAAAGCATCAGATTTTTATTTTTAATTTCTGCCTGCTGCAATTTAATTTTATCCTTAGCGTTTTGTATTTCTTGCTCAATCTGAGAAATCATCAATTGACGGTTTTCTAACTCAACACTATCCTCACGTGTACGTGCATTTAATTTATCCAATTCAAGTTTCAAATTAGCAGATTTTAGCATCTCTTCTTTCATTTTCACTAAATAATCAAGATACTTAACACTGTCTTTTTTTGAATTTAGTTTTGATTTTTCCAAGTTTGCAATCGTCTTTTGATACTCTTTAATATCTGCTCGTTCATAAAACTCTTTGTCATTCACTCCCACTTTTTTCAGTTCATCTTTTGTTGGTTTTTCTATTTCCTTTTTCACATCAATTGTACCGGCTTTTGATGTACCGATATAAGAATTTGCAATAATTTCTTTTCTTTTTAAATTAGCCGATTGAAGAATAAAGTTTGCTTTTTTTTCGGCAATCAAAAGCAGACTGTCAATTTTAGCATAAACCGCTTGTAGTTTATTATCCGCTGCTTTGGCATCTTCTTCGGGTAAATCTTGGATTATTTCTGTTAGTTCGCCTTTTTTATCCTCTACAAGGCTATCCAGTTTTACAATATTATCATTCTTTTCGGCAATTTCATTGGTCAAATCCAGTTTCTCATCCTTCACGGAAGTGTCTTCTTTTTTTACAATTATTTTTTCTTCATTAAAAAAACCATTATCATTTAAAGAAAAAGAATAAATATTTTGATTTGAACGCTCTTTGTTTTCTACATTTTCTTTTAAAGGAAAGCGAATAGTTACCCTATCCGGATTTAAATTTTTCTTTTTTTTATCTTTGATAAAAGTTGAAATAATGACTTTTTGCGAAGGGAAAGTAGCACTTTTAAATTCGAGCAAATACTTTTTTTGTGTTTCTAAATTTAAATTAAAAGAACCATAACTGTTTGTTTGTATATAGTTGATTAATAAACCGTTTTCATAAACTAAAACATCTGCCTTATTCATAGGTTTGTTGGCATAGGTAACTTTTCCTCTAAAAACAAAACCGTTTTGTGCCAAAGCAGGTAATAGCCAAAACATTAATAAAAAAAATAATACAAGTCTTTTTGTCTGGTTTAATATACTCATAATACAATGAAAACAACATTTTTAAATTAAAGTTTAAAATTAGCATAAATCACCTAATTTTAGTAATTTTTCAAAGATATTTATTAAAAGATTATTAACTTTTTTTAAAAGCGGGCAAGCTCAGTAAATATTTATTACTTTTGCTACCTTAAAATTTTAATACTCATGAACGAATTACTTTCACACGGTTATATAGCCTTGTTTATCATCATTGCATTCGGAATGATTATCGGGAGAATTAAAATCTTCGGGTTTTCTTTTGATATTTCGGCAGTTATTTTTGTAGCACTTTTATTAGGGCATTTTGGCATGATTGTTCCCGAAGATTTTATGAAATTCGGATTATTGCTTTTTATATTCACCATCGGTATTCAAGCGGGTCCCGGATTTTTTGAAGCATTTCGTAAATACGGCCGTTCTTTGATACTTACTACGCTTTTGTCTTTAATAAGTGCAGCAGGTGTTTTTATTGCTTTAAGTAAATTTTTCGGGCTTAAACCGGATATTGCCATTGGCGTATTTAACGGAGCTTTAACCAGTACTCCGGGACTTGCCGCCGCAATTGAAAGTACAGGTTCACCCCAAGCTGCAGTAGGTTATGGTATTGCATATTCTTTTGGTGTAATCGGGGTAATTATTTCAATTAATATTATCCCTGCATTGTTTAAAGTAAACTTAAAAAATGAAGAGGAGAATTATAAAAAAAGCCTTAGAGAAGATAATCCTGAACTGCAAGGGGTTAATCTTAGTGTAGAAAATCCGAACATGAATAATAAAAGCATTGCAGAATCACGTATTGCGGAAATGGCAAATGTGGTTTTATCAAAAATTATGCATAAAGGAAAAGTAAGACCTGCAAGCGGAAAAGAAAAATTATATAATGGTGATGTAATTAGGGTAATTGGTTCTAAAGAAGCAATTGAACAAGCTAAAATATTGGTGGGGAATGAATATCCTGATGAAATGCCCAGAAGTAAAGAAATTGTTACCGAATGGGTTTTAGTTACCAATAAAGATATTGTAAATAAAAAGTATAGCGAAATTAACCTGAACAGGAATTATAATACAACTGTTTTAAAAATTAAACGTAGTGGTATAGAAATCATTCCTAATGCAAGCAGTATTTTCCGTTTTGGCGACCGATTACAAATTACCGGAGGTAAAAACGGGGTAATGGCTGCAAAAAAAATACTTGGGAATGATACAAAAAAACTTTCACATACTGATTTTTTACCCATTGCTTTAGGAATATTAATAGGTATTGTACTTGGAAAAATAAATATCCCAATTGGTAGCTTCAGCATCAACCTGGGCATGACCGGAGGAACTTTGGCGGCAGGAATTTTATTAAGCCGCTTGGGAAAAACAGGACCGGTAATTTGGTCCATGTCGGGTTCGGCGAATCAACTTTTGCGCGAATTGGGTTTATTGCTTTTTATGGCATCGGTAGGTACGCAAGCCGGAGCACATTTTGTTGAAGCCATCCGCAGCAATGGTATTGAACTGATTATTAGCAGTATAATTATTGCAACAGTACCGGTAATTATTGGTGCAGCTGTGGGTAAATATATTTTTAAAATGAATTTTTTAAGTTTATTAGGCGTTATTACCGGTGCAATGACCAGCACTCCGGGTTTAGCAGTTGTTAATTCAAAAAGCGAATGTAATGCAGCACCCATTGCTTATGCTACTGTTTATCCGGTAGCACTGGTTTTTGTAATTATTGCTTCGCAAATTTTGCCGAAGTTATTGTAAAGTTTGTACTGAAGATAAGCTTGGGGGATGGAGGTTTTGCTGTAACGGTTTAAACATGGTGCGTTGGACTTTTTAAAGCACGGAATTTTCGGTTTCGCACCATGCTTATTTATCGCTATCGCATTAATACACAACACCTTCCATTAAACACATTATGCTTTTTAATACCTTTTATTATTATTTCAATTCGTCAATTTCTTTTTTCGTTAACCCTGTATATTTCATTATTTTTTCAACAGGTTCATTGTCTTCTAACATTTCTTTTGCAATTTCAATCTTTCCTTCAACCTTTCCTTTTTCAATTCCTTTTTCAATTCCTTTTTCAAAAGCGGTATTCTTAATATTCAAAATATCCCTATAGGCATTTACACTTGCTTCGTACTTTTTATATTCATTTGGGTCAAGTTTTGCTATTTCAGCAGTTTCAAAAAGTTTTAGGAATATCTTTTCTTTTAATTCAAGGGGGATTCTTTCAAGTTTCGGTAAATTTTTCAACACGAACATCCATTTGTCAAAACGAGTTTCTAATTCTTTCTCCGTTTTATTGAATTTTGGCATTTCCAAATAGATGTAGTTTAATTTATCATAAAAAACTTTTTTCGTTTCCTGTTCAGTTAGTTTTACATCGTGCCGATATTTGTCCGGCTCACTTTCTTCAAATACAAAGTCGAGAATTCCAATTGTGTAAACTGCTTTTAATTCAAAATCCCAAACCTATCTTTATTTCTTGCCTGTTCTTGAATTGGGAAAGTTGAGTAAAAAATAGTTCTATCCTTGAAAAATTTTTGTTCGGCTTTTTGCATTTCCACGATAAACTGTTCTCCTTTTTCGTTCGTGCAATAAATATCAAAAATTGCTCTTCTGTCTCCAACTGAAATAGGAAGTTTTTCATTTGGCAGATAAGATAATTCTGTAATTTTTCCTTCTTGTTCTTTTAACAGTTCATTTAAAAAATCTAACAATAAATCCTTATTCGGCTCTTCGCCAAATAATCTTTTAAAACCGTAGTCGGTAAATGGATTTATGTATTTTTCTTTAAATTCAGGCATTTTATATCTTATTTCTTACAAAATTACAACAATTTTTCTTATGGGCAATTTTTTCATATAATAAATAGTAACGTTAAGATTGGTGTATTAAACCAAGCCTCTCATATCGGATTAAAAATAGGAATAGTATATGTTTATACAAAAAAATAAACTATTGCAGTGCTTTTAAAAAGAACTGAACAAATAGAGCTAAAAGTCGGGCTGGAACTTTGTTAATTTAGGGTATGCAAAAATCAACATCAAGAAAACTTGCAAGTTTAATCGCAGTCCGACTTTATGTGTTGTATGTCCGAAAAGCATTGGAAAGTTTTCGGAGATTTTTTTGACTTGGCAGCGTGCGAAGCTCCTTGACTTGACAGTGTGCTAAGCTCCTGTTAATGTCTTTTTAGATGTAAGTTTTTTATTTTTTACAAAAAAACTCTTTCAGAAAAAACACTGTCAGGTGCTTACGCACACTAACAGGTTTGGGTGCTTACGCATGCTGACAGGTTTAAGTGTTGCAAGGAAATTGATGTGTACTGCGGCAGGGATTGCAGCGGATAGATCCCGATGGTGAAAAATATACAAAACTAAAATTATAAGAGCGATTGAAATGAGCTCCTTTTAATTTTAAAGTTTTGTTATTTTTCATCATCGGGACTATGAGCGGAAAGCCCGTAGCCGCCCGAATA